>JBJDYH010000034.1:0-4536 GCA_051867135.1 Faecousia sp.
TTTCCCCGTTGGGGCCGGTACGCAGGTATTCGGACAGCTCGGTACGCTTGCCGTAGCCATTTTCGGTGACTGTCAGCAATGTGCAGCCCTCTTCCGCCTTTTCCGCGCCCACAACGAAGTCGCCTTCGCCCAAGGTAATGCCCTTGACACCCACGGCATCCCGGCCCATGGGGCGGACATCACTTTCGTGGAAGCAGATGGCCATGCCGTCGGCGGTGGTAATGAGAATCTTATCGTCGCCGTTTGTGCGCATGACATTCACCAGATGGTCGCCCTCGTCCAGGGTAATGGCCCGGATGCCCGTCTTGCGGTTGGTGGACAGGGCAATGAAGGGAATGCGCTTGACGGTGCCGTTTCTCGTAACCATCACCAGATATTCATCGTCATGGAACTCTCTTGTCGTCACAATGGCGGTAACGGACTCCTCCGGCTGCAATGGCAGGACATTGACGATTGCCGTACCCCGGGCCGTGCGTCCGGCTTCGGGAATTTGATAGCCCTTGCGGTGGTGTACCCGGCCCAAATCCGTAAAGAACAGCATGTGGTCATGGGTGGAGGCCACGGTCAGGCTCTTGACAAAGTCCTCCTCCTTCAAATTCTGGGCGTTGACACCCCGGCCGCCCCGGCTCTGGGTGCGGTAGGTATCCACCGGCATCCGCTTCACATAGCCGTGGCTGGAGAAGGTAAAGGCGCAGGTTTCTTCTTCAATCAGGTCTTCAATGTCAATTTCGTCCTCAATGTCCTGAATTTCCGTGCGGCGCTTGTCTCCAAACTTGTCCCGAATGGCAATCAGCTCCTCCCGGAGCACGCCTTTCAGCTTTTCGGGGTTGGCAAGCAGCTCGTTATAATAGGCGATTTTCTCCTGAAGCTCTTTATACTCGTTTTCCAGCTTCTCCCGGTTCAGACCCTGCAGGGCAATCAGGCGCATATCGCAGATAGCCTGGGCCTGCACATCGTCCAGGCCGAACCGCTCGCACAGGCGCTGCTTGGCGTTGTCATAAGAGGAGCGGATGATTTGAATTACTTCGTCAATATTGTCCTGAGCGATCAGCAGGCCTTCCAGCAAATGGGCGCGCTCCTGCGCCTTACGCAGGTCATATTGGGTGCGCCGGGTCAGCACTTCCATCTGGAACGCCAGATATTCGTCCAGAATTTGGCGTAGAGACAGGATTCTGGGCTGCTTCTGGTTGTCCACCAGCGCCAGCATGATAATGCCGAAGGTGGATTGCAGAGCGGTCTGCTTAAACAGGGTGTTCAGCACCACCTGAGGATTGGCATCCTTTTTCAGCTCAATGACCATGCGCATACCGTTGCGGTCAGTCTCGTCCCGCAGGTCGGAAATGCCGTCGATGCGCTTGTCCTTTACCTGGTCGGCAATGTTCTTGATAAGCTGGCGCTTATTCACCTGATAGGGAAGCTCGGTGACGATGATGCGCATTCTGTCCTTGCCGAACTCCTCAAACTCGGTACGGGCGCGGACAACGATCCGGCCCCGGCCGGTGGCGTAGGCGGCGCGAATACCGCTGCGGCCCATGATGATACCGCCGGTGGGGAAGTCCGGGCCGGTGATATGCTCCATCAGGTCTGCCAAGGTGGCCTCGCTGTCATCCAGCACGCAGATACAGGCGTTGATGACCTCCGTCAGGTTGTGGGGCGGAATATTGGTAGCCATACCAACGGCAATGCCGGAGGAGCCGTTGACCAGCAGATTGGGAAACCGGCTGGGGAGCACTCTCGGCTCCTGACGGCTTTCGTCAAAGTTGGGGTCCCAGTCCACCGTCTCCTTGTCAATATCCCGGAGCATTTCGTTGGATATTTTGGACATTCTTGCCTCGGTATAACGGTAGGCGGCAGGGGGGTCGCCATCCACGGAGCCAAAGTTACCGTGGCCGTCCACCAAAAGATAGCGCATGGAGAAATTCTGGGCAAGGCGCACCATGGCATCGTACACGGAAGCGTCGCCATGGGGGTGGTACTTACCCAGCACATCACCCACGCAGGTTGCGGATTTTTTGAAGGGCTTGTCGGAGGTCAGGCCGCTTTCGTACATGGTGTACAGGATTCGGCGGTGGACAGGCTTCAGGCCGTCCCGCACATCCGGCAGAGCACGGCCTACGATGACGCTCATGGCGTACTCAATGTAGGACTTTTCCATTTCCTCCACCAGATAGCTTTCGGTAATCACCTGATCGGGAAAACGGATATCCTCGGGCTGATAATTACGATTGTGTGCCAAAACGCGTCACCTCCTTAAATGTCAATATTCACGGCGTAGCGGGCGTTGCGCTCGATCCATTCCTTGCGGGGCTCTACCTGCTCGCCCATGAGAATGGTAAATACCTGGTCGGCTCTGGCGGCATCGTCCAGGGTAATCCGGCGCAGGCTCCGCTTTTCCGGGTCCATGGTGGTATCCCACAGCTCATGGGCATCCATTTCGCCCAGACCTTTGAAGCGGGAAATCTCCACCTTGGCGTTGGGGTTGTCGGCGCGAAGCTCGGCGGAAATTTTGTCCCGCTGTTCGTCGGAATAGGCAACTTTCACCGTCTTGCCCTTAACCAGCTTATACAGAGGCGGCACGGCGGAGTATACAAAACCCTCCTCGATCATGGGCCGCATATAGCGGAAGAAGAAGGTAAGCAGCAGGGTACGGATATGGGCGCCGTCCACATCCGCATCCGCCATGATGATGACCTTGTGGTATCGCAGCTTTTCCAAATTGAAATCCTCACCGATGCCGGCACCCAGCGCCACAATCAGGGGATACAGCTTATCGTTGCCGTAAATCTTGTCGGCACGGGCCTTTTCCACATTGAGCATCTTGCCCCACATGGCGAGGATCGCCTGAAAACGGGAATCTCTGCCCTGAATGGCAGAGCCGGCAGCGGAGTCGCCCTCCACGATGTAGATTTCGCAAAGGCTGGGATCCCGCTCGTTGCAGTCCTGCAGCTTGTCGGGCATCTGGCCGGACTCCAAACCGGTCTTTCTGCGGATATTTTCTCTTGCTTTCCGGGCTGCCTCTCTGGCCCGGTTGGCCATCATGGCCTTGTCCAGAATGATTCTTGCCGTCTGGGGGTGCTCCTCAAAGTAGGTAGCAAGCTGGTCATTGACGATTTGGTCAACCAAGGTGCGGATATAGGCGTTGCCCAGCTTGGCCTTGGTCTGACCCTCGAACTGGGCATCCGTCAGCTTGACGGAAATCACGGCGGTAATGCCCTCCCGGCAGTCTTCGCCGGAGACTTTATCGTCGCCCTTAATGACGCCGGTTTTCAGGCCGTAGTTGTTGAGCACACGGGTCAGCGCGGTTTTGAAGCCGGTTTCGTGCATACCGCCCTCGGGGGTGCGCACATCGTTGGCAAAGGAGAGCATATTCTCATTGTAGCCGTCGTTATACTGCAGGGCGATTTCCGCGCTGGCATCCCCCTTGCTTCCGCTCATGTAAATCACATCGCCGTGGACGGCGGTCTTGTTCCGGTTGCACCAGGCAACAAACTCCCGGATACCCCCGGCGTAGCACATGGTATCGGTGAGAATTTCTTCCTCGTTCCGGTTATCCGTAATGGTAATGGAAAGTCCGGCGTTCAGGAAGGCTTCCTCCCGCATACGGTCATGGAGAACGGAATAATCGTACACGGTGGTGTCGAACATCTCCGGGTCGGGCTGGAAGGTGACCTCCGTGCCGTTTTTGTCGGTTTTGCCCACAATACGCATTTCCTGGGTGATATTGCCTCGGGAAAACTTCATTTCATAGATATTGCCGTTTTTGTGGACACGGACAGTCAGCCATTGAGACAGGGCGTTTACCACCGACGCGCCAACGCCGTGCAAACCGCCGGACACCTTATAACCGCCGCCGCCGAACTTACCGCCGGCGTGAAGCACGGTATACACAACCTCCAGAGCGGGCCGCCCGGTCTGGGGCTGGATATCCACGGGGATACCACGGCCATCGTCGGTAACGGTAATGGAGTCGCCGGGGTTGATGGTCACGGTAATGTGCTTACAGTACCCCGCCAGGGCTTCGTCAATGGCGTTGTCCACAATTTCATATACCAGATGGTGCAGACCCGAAGCGGAGGTAGAGCCGATATACATACCCGGCCGCATCCGCACCGCTTCCAAGCCTTCCAGAACCTGAATTTGCTCCGCGCCGTATTCTTGGGTTACTTTCATTTCGTCAGACATAAAATTCTCCGTTCTTGCCATGTATCATACATTTTGTAAAACTTCCAATATTGGGGTGCCGTTATGCATCAGCCCTTTGTAGGGGCGGGTCTTGACCCGCCCTTTTTCCGCACCCATTTTTCTGCGGTGGTTGGTTTGGGGTTTCGGGCCGGTCAAGACCGGCCCCTACATAGGTGCGGTTATGCACCTTTCTCTTGTAGGGGCGGGTCTTGACCCGCCCGTTTGCCGCACCCGGTTTACTGCGGTGGTTGGTTTGGGATTTCGGGCCGGTCAAGACCGGCCCCTACATAGGTGCGTCTCTTTGTAGGGGCGGGTCTTGACCCGCCCGTTTTCCGCACCCATTTTTCTGCGGCG
>JBJDYH010000035.1:0-4521 GCA_051867135.1 Faecousia sp.
ATTTCAATGATTTCGATATTTTCGGAAGTACATGCTTCCTGTGTGGTTGTCTTCGAGGTGGTGAAGATGGATTCGATGTCATCATCGTCCCATCCCAAATCAATGAGGGCGAAGCCTGCCAAGCAGCCCTTGACCATGATCCTCGGCCGCCTGCGCCGCCGATTCTTGCAGTAGTGCCGCTCTCGAATGAGCTTCTGCACCAGCAACCAGTCATCTTTATCGATGATGGCTTCATGGTGACCCTCGATGAAATACTGCTTTTTATCACCCTTGTTTTTCACCGATTTGTGCGTGAACACATCCAGTGTGATTGTTTTCTGACAAAGGACATCGCCGCAGTATTTCTCATTTCGCAGGATCCCCAGCACCGCGCCGCTGCTCCAAACCGATTTATTGGTTGCCGTGGGGATTCCGCTGCGTGTCAGTATTTCCGCGATCTGCGGGGAAGAATGGCCATTGAGATACATGTCGTATATGACCCGTATCAATTCGGCCTCATTTTCCACGATCACCCAATGGCCTTCTTCGTCCACCTCATAGCCGAGGAGAGACCATGTCGGGTAAATGCCGGTGCCGCGCTTCCATCTTCGGATATATGACCATTTCAGACTTTCTGATTTGGACTCCGATTCGCCCTGCGCGAACAGGCTGATCAAGCCGAGGTATGTTTCCGAGGTTGTGTCCAGTGTATTGATCCGCTCTGTCTCAAAATACACACCGACCGGCGGGGACAGTTGCTTCAGCTTTCTTACCGTGGATATTGCATCTACAACATTACGAGCAAAACGGGTAACTGCTTTGGTGACGATCAGATCGATTTTTCCCGCCTCGCAATCTGCGATCATGCGGTTGAAATTGTCACGATGTCGGAGCGATGTGCCGGATATGCCCTTGTCCGCATAAATTCCTGCGAACTCCCAGTCGGGATTGCTTGTAATGTACTCCGTGTAGTTCTGCACCTGCAGCTCATAACTTAATGCCTGCGTATCCATATCGGTGCTGACACGGCAGTAGGCACACACGCGAGGCTTCGGTCTTTCGTAGCCTTCCATATCGGCCTTGGCTGGGATGACTTGTACCTCCACCTGCTGCGTGAGCTGCTCCTTGATTCTGGCCACCCTGTTTTGCTTACGGGATGTTGGCCTTCGTTGAGTTGCAGGGTCAATTTGAACTTTTTTCATCCATTTCACCTCCTTCCAGCCCATAAATAAGGCTGCCAGAAAATGTTTTCTGGCAGCCTCACGAGCTTTTTTGGAGGCGGCGCTTGTATATTATAGCGCACCATTGTATAATGTGGTTATGCTATATCACCAATTCTTGCGATAGTGAGAGCAAAAAAATAAGGGCCGAAGCCCTTATTTGTGTTTGCATTATTCGTATGTTTTGATAATCTGCCAAAGTGCTGCCTTCTGCTCATCGGTCAGAGCAGTCCACCTGTCGAATAGTTCCCGCAGTTCAGGTGTGAGTTCAACCATATCATCTTCTGCGAAGAACTGTGCCATTGTAATATTGAACGCTTTGCAGATTGCTTCCAGCGTCACCATGCTGGGTGTGTTGCCTCTGCGATAAATATTTGAAACCGTATTAGGTGAGAGTCCAGCTTCTTTGGCGATTTTGTAATCCGTCCAGCCATAACGCTGCTGCAGCTCTATGAGCCTTTTCGTAATGTCCACAAAACCACCTCATTTCTATACTATATTATATCCCCATCAATGGTGATACAGTTATAGCGAAGAGGTGGAAGTCGTATTACAAGTTTTGGTGATATTCTATTCCTGTTTCTTGAAGGAGTGAAAATACCGTGGCTACAGAATCTGAATTGCGGCAGCATCGCGCCTGCTTTACCGGTCATCGGCCTCATAAGCTACACCAGCCCGAATCTGTCGTGATCGCTGCGCTGGAAGAGAAAATACGCGAAGCCATCGACGATGGATTTGTTACATTCATCTCCGGCATGGCGTGGGGAGTAGATATCTGGGCTGCCGAAATTGTCCTGCGCTTGAAAGCGGAGGGACACCCGATTCACCTTGTTGCTGCTGTTCCTTACGAAGGATTTGAGCGTGGCTGGGATGACGACTGGAAACGCCGCT
The DNA here is from genome assembly GCA_051867135.1 of Faecousia sp. Lineage (GTDB taxonomy): Bacteria > Bacillota > Clostridia > Oscillospirales > Oscillospiraceae > Faecousia. The sequence goes on from JBJDYH010000035.1 coordinate 2,091, forward strand.
ACTATGCAGTACTGTCCTCTGCAGATCTTGTAAAGTATATCTGCAATCACTACCATCGTGGCTGCTTCCAAATTCGCAATGAATGGATGGTTGACCGCTCGGCGCTCCTGATCGCGGCCTACGCCGGCGAGAAGGGCGGTACGAAGAACACCGTCGACTATGCTGCCCGCAAGGGTGTTCAAACTGTGTTCGTTCTATGAAAAAAGCTCCGACAGCTGTTTTGCCGCCGGAGCTTTATCACTTAGATGAACTTTTTGAATGCCTTCTTGAACTTGATACATGTATCGATGATCCAGTCAAACTGGCTATGCCATTCATCATGATCGTCCAGATTTACGGGCTTTTCAATGAGGATTCGGCTGGCCTTCTTATCGGGGAGTTCACGCCAATCCAGTGCAAAGCCAATTTCTGCTTCGATTTCATCTTTGTGCTGGAACAACTGCTGAAAGATGGATTTGTCATCGCTGATGTACAATTCTACAGAAACTGCATTGCGGTTTTTCAGAGTCAGAATGTCCAAATGGTACGCCGACGAGCCAAGGCTCAATGTCATCCAGTGATCCGTACCCGGCTTGCGTTTTTTGAAATTCTTTGCAAACGCCGCCTTGGTGAAGGCGTACTCATTGAACGCTGTCCAGTACTCCAGACGGAATTGCTGCGCAGGAGCATTGGTGCTTTGTTTCTTCACTTCCTTCGTCCAATCGTTGGGCTTTTCGATAATCTCAAACTTGACAGCGGGGTCAGAATTGCCGATCTTGTACAGTTTGATTTCGATGAGGAAGAAACTGATGTTTTCATCCGTATGGTTGTTCAACCATTCGATAGCTGCACGGTGTTCCTCTCTGGCGCGTTTTACAATCCATATTACGATATCTGCACCTTTGCCGGATGCGTATGTAATCAGCTTGCCGAGGTGATCGTGGTTGGTATCCTCCAGCTGATTTTCGATGATGATCCTGCGCTCGGTGCCGGTCTCGGTTGCATAAATATCCACATTGAAATCACCAACCTTGGATTCGGTTTCATCTACGGTGATCTCCAGACCAACTGCATCTGCCAGCAGCGCCAGATTTTTTTCTTCTGCCAACCACGGAGTGAAATCCAAGGCTTCATGTGGCCATACCTCACGGAGGTCTTTTATTTCTTTCAGTTGTCCTAAGCTTATCATATTGTACCTCCTGCTTATGCCTGCATCATGCTATCGAATGTCTTTTGAGCTTCCACCATTTCGTTGGCAGAGAACGCGCACAAAACGACTGTTATAGGATAGTTGGGATAATCTTCTGTGAATTTCTTATATGCTCTGCAGCACTGCTTCGTGGATTCGGCAACGGGGTTGCTTAACGAACCACCGAAAATGCCCGAGCTAATCAACGGGAAGGATATTGTATGCAGTCCGTTGTCCATCAGCACAAACATCGAATTGTAGTACGCATCGAATAGCTCTTTGAACGCTGTGGGCGTTCTGGAAAAATCGGGTCCGACTGCATGGATGATGTGCTTTGCGTTTTTCATCTGAAACGCAGGAGTGATGACTGCTGATCCATCCTTCAGCGGTGTCTTAAATTGCGAACAGGCTGCTGTCAGTGCAGCCAATCCTGCTTTCTTGAAAATGACACCGCAGATACCGCCACCAGCCCACAGTCCGCTATTCGCAGCGTTTACTACTGCGTCTACCGACTGATCGGCGCAGGAACCGTTTACCAATAATAATCTGCTCATTTTTACCTCCATTAAGCAGCTATTACGACTGCGTTATCCTTTACTTTGTTGATGGCTGCCATGATCGCGATCTGCATCTTTTTATCGAACAGTCTTGTGAAGCTGAGCGGCTTATCAAACGGAGGCTTGGTGAGCATGGTGACGCTCTCCATATATCCGTTCTGCTCAATGTGGTTGATGATCTTATGCAGGAATGCAATCTGCTTCTGATTCAGCGACTGGTCGTTGATAAACTGGGAGAACGCTTCCATTGCTGCATCGTGATCCAGCTTGGCGATCTTTCGGATCAGCAGGCCGAAAGGCGTATCTCCAAATTCGCGCTCATAATCTTCTTTGCTGCCCAGTTCGCTTGTCAACACACGCTCCAGCTCTTGATAATCGCCATGAGAGAGAGGAATGTTGTGCGTAAGCTTGTAGATGGCCAGCGTGTTGCCATGTTCATTGACATAGCGATTCACCTTGGCACGGTAATCCTCGAAGTCGTATGCCGCATCCAACTGGATGCCTTCTTGCTCACCGATAATGGGATCTGTAAGATGCGTAATAATCGGATTTTTCACAGGGCCGACTTCTACAAGGAACTGCATTAAGCTACGAAGTTCTTTTCGTACCTTCTCAAACAGGAGAATGTCGTTTGCTTCCCAGAATGCATCGTTGTTCACTTCTTTTATGACCGGCAGTTTTGCCTTTACCTGTGGGATGCTGATTT
>JBJDYH010000036.1:0-20239 GCA_051867135.1 Faecousia sp.
GGGTCAAGACCCGCCCCTACGACAGGTTGGGTGCATAACGGCACCCTTGTAGGGGTCAGGTCTTGACCTGACCGAAACCCAAAATCCACCGCCGCAGAATATCCGGTGCGGTTAACAGGAGGAACCCCATGAAATATACGGATTTGATTTTTGATTTATACGGCACTTTGGTGGACATTCACACCGAGGAAAACCGGCTTGTATGGGAAAAGACGGCTCTGTATTTTGGCTACTATGGTGCCCACTATACCGGGGCGGAGCTGGAAGAAGCCTTTCATGCGGCGCTCGCCCGGCGGGAGGCAAAGGCCGGGCAGAGCTATGAGTGCTTCCCGGACATTCCCTTTGAGCAGGTCATGGCTGAGCTTTTCCGGGAAAAGGGCGTTACCGGAAATGCGGAAGCTTTGGGCTTTCATGCCGCGCAGGTTTTCCGCGTTTGCTCTACGGAGTATCTGTGGCTTTACCCCCATGTTTTGGATTCTCTGGCCGTCTTACGGGCCAAGGGCTGCCGGCTGTGGCTGCTGAGCAACGCCCAGCGGGCGTTTACCGCCTACGAGCTGCGCGCTCTGGGGCTGGACACCAGCTTCGACGGCATCTACATCTCTTCGGACTACGGCTGCCGCAAGCCGGACGGACGGTTTTTCCGGGCTTTGCTGGAGGAGCAAGGGCTTGACGCCAAATGCTGCCTGATGATCGGCAATGACCGGCAGACGGACATCGCCGGGGCAGCCGCCGCCGGAATCGACACTTTCTATCTGCACACCGCCCTGACCCCGGCAGACCAAGCCCCCGCCGATGCTTCCAGCCCCATGGAATTTGAAGGGGATGACTGGTCAGCCCTGCTCCCCCGCCTCTTCCGCCTGATAGAATAACAAACCGCCGCACCCCAATTAACGAGCGTAGGGGCGAGCATTGCTCGTCCGCTACCGCACCTGGTAAACTGCGGTGGTGGATTTAAGGGTTTCGGGCCGGTCAAGACCGGCCCCTACAGCGGTGCGGTTATGTACCAGCCCTTTGTAGGGGCCGATGCCCACATCGGCCCGCGCAGCGCAAAACAATGTTTGGGCGGTACTGCGGCGAATTCGTAATACCCAAAAGGGCCGATGTTCTCAATCGGCCCCTACACGCATGATTACGATGCGGCGGTAAATTCCAATTTGTCCCTCTGCTGAGGAGAGCCTATAAGCGCTTAAAATCATTCAAGGAGTGTTCCCTATGACACAGCTTTTGCTTCGCTTGTTTGTAAAAAACCATACTGAAACGGGCAACCCTACGGTTCGCGCCGCCATTGGCACTCTGTCCGGCATTGTGGGCATTGTGTGCAATATCTTGTTATCCGTGTCCAAAATCATCGTGGGCACCCTTTGCGGCTCCGTATCCATAACCGCCGATGCCATGAACAACCTTTCCGATGCCACCAGCTCCGTAGTCACCCTGATCGGCTTCAAGCTGGCAGGCAAGCCCGCCGATGAGGATCACCCCTACGGTCACGCCCGGTTTGAGTACCTTTCCGGTCTGGCGGTAGCCGCCCTGATCGTCATTATCGGCTTTGAGCTGGCAAAAACCTCGGTAGAAAAGATTTTCAATCCCGCCCCTGTGGAGTTTTCCTGGGTGCTGGCGGTGGTGCTGATTGGCTCTATTTTGGTAAAGCTGTGGATGGGTTTCTTTAACGGAGGGCTTGCCAAGGCCACCGGTTCCACCACGCTGGAAGCCACCGCTCAGGACAGCCGCAATGATGTAGTAGCCACCGGGGCAGTCCTGATTGCCGCTTTGGTGGAAAAATTCCTGGGCTGGCAGATTGACGGCTATATGGGCCTTGCCGTGGCTCTGTTTATTCTCTATTCCGGCGCGACGCTGGCGAAAGAAACCATCAGCCCCCTGTTGGGGGAGGCCGCCAGCCCGGAGCTGCGCCAAACCATCGTGGGTATTATTTCCTCCGAGCCGAAGGTGCTGGGCTACCATGACCTGATGGTGCATGACTATGGCCCCGGCCAGCGCTTCGCCAGCATCCATGTGGAAATGGACGAAAAGGAAAATCCTTTGGAGTGCCATGAGCTGATTGACAATCTGGAGCGCCGCTGTTTGGCGGAAAATGTACATCTGGTGATTCACTATGACCCCATCGTTACCGGGGACGAGCGCCTTGCCCACATGAAGGGCGTTGTTTCCCGGCTTTTGGCGGAGCAGGACAGCCGCCTGACCCTCCACGATTTCCGCATGGTGCAGGGCGCGGGCCATACCAACCTGATTTTTGACGTTGTGCTTCCCGGCAACCTTACGGGAAAAGAAAAAGAAATCAAACGCAAGCTGGACGAACGCCTTGCCGAAACGGAAAGCGGAAAATACTACACCGTAGTCACCTTCGATCCCGTAGGGTTTAACCAATAAAAAAAATCGCGCCTTGCGCGCGATTTCAGATTGTCGAAAAAGGTGGTCGTAGGGGCCGATGCCCTCATCGGCCCTTTGTAAAATGTTACGAATTTGCCCAAATCTATCAATAATACGGAAGTTTTTACTGCGGGGCGATGTAGGCATCGCCCCCTACAATTCCGAATTGCCGGGTTTATCGACACGCTGAAATCGCGCCAAAAGCCCGATTTTTTAATGATATATTGCTATCGCAATATGATATACGGCTTAGCGCCGCATGATATATTTTTGCTGTGCAAAAATATGATATATCCGTTCCCTCTTATACGCCGCAGCGTATATCATCCGTTACCGAAGGGAACGGATATCATTCTTTCGGGGGGCAGTACATCAGAGTAATCATCAAAATGCAGGCCCAGGCGAACAGGCTGGCTACCCAATACTGGCAGCATACCATAGGGGCGGAAACGATAATCAGCAGGGCATACAGCAAATCTCCCGCCCATTGGGGCAGGGGGGTGGACAGGAAATTCAGAAGCAGCAGCGCAAAGGTCGCCCCCAAGGACACGATACTGATTTTCCGCAGAAGGAGCACCTGCTTGCGGTCTTTCCCCCCAATTCCCTGATAGAGAAGCACCGCCGGGGGCACAAAAAAGGCAGCGCTCAGGCCAATCATCACCGCTTTCAAGCCGCTGCTTTCCGGCCTGACAGAGCCGAAAATCGCCGTGGCAAGAAACAAAACAATCCAAGCAATATAAATAAATTTCTTTTTCATAGCATACTCCTGTTGCAGCAAGGGAATTTTGGGATGTGCATATCGGCTCTCCTCAGCAAAACGATAAATTGGAATTTGTAGGGGGAGGATTGGGTGAATGTAGGGGCCGATGCCCACATCGGCCCTTCCCATGTTACGAGTTCGCCGTAGTGCCGAAAACATTGTTTTGCATTCTGCGGGCCGATGTGGGCATCGGCCCCTACGGAATTTCCTGAATTGGAACCGTAGGGAATGCATTCATGCATTTCGCTTGCCGCACCCGGTTTACTGCGGTTATGGATTCTAGGTTTCGGGCCGGTCAAGACCGGCCCCTACATGGGTTCCGATATTCACCAAACCTCTGTAGGGGCGGGTCTTGCCCGCGAAAGTGCGGTGGATTGGAACGGCACATGGGCCGTTCCCTACGGGCGTTGTTTGGGTGCGGTAGTGGGTTTGGGATTATTGTACCCTATTTTCCACCCTTTGACAAGGGAAAAAATGCTGGACAGTCATGGCGGCATCTGTTATAATATAGGGTATAATATAAGTGAGGGGGCAGATTTGCCATGAAATGTCCATTTTGCGGCGACCAAGAAAGCAAAGTTGTGGATTCCCGCCATTCCGAGGACGGTCTGAGCATTCGCCGTCGTCGGGAGTGTCTTGCCTGCCAGCGGCGGTTTACCACCTATGAAGTGGTGGAAAGTCTGCCCATCATTGTGGTAAAACGGGACGGCTCCCGCCAGAGCTTTGACCGCAACAAGATTCTCAACTCCATGATGCACGCTTTTGACAAGCGGCAGGTGGATGTAGCGGATTTGGACAGGATTACTACGGAAATCGAGCAGTCCATCCAGAACACGCTGGAGCGGGAAGTGAGTACCGATAAAATCGGCCAGATGGTTATGGAGCGTCTGAAGCCTTTGGACGAAGTTGCCTATATTCGGTTTGCCTCGGTGTACCGCCGGTTCCAGGATGTAAACAGCTTTATCCACGAAATCAACAAGTTCCTGGAGGAAAAATAAGGAGTTACCATGGATTTTGATTCTGTTACCAAATTATTGGACGATTTTGACCTGTCCAAGCTTCTGCCAAACCTCGGCACCATGCTGGGCAAGGTGGACTTGGTGCTTCGCATCGCCGTACTGCTGGCCCCGCTGGTGATTTTGGCTCTGGGCCTGCTCTATTTCCTCACACCCCCCAAAGAGGCCAACCATAGCTTCGGCTACCGGTTCTACTGGGGCATGAGCAGCGTAGAGTGCTGGCGCTTTACCCAAAAGCTGGCCGGCGCGGTATGGAGCGTGCTGGGCTTTGTGATGCTGCTGGTGATGGCGCTGCTTTGCAGCAGCTTCAAGGGCATGGAAGCTATGCCTATGGTAGAGCGGGCTGTGAAGTTCCTGTTCTGGGAGCTGGTGATCATTGCCGTGAGCTGCGTTGCCATCGATGTAGCGGTTATGGTTTTCTTTGACAGCAAGGGCAACCGCCGCAGCGAAAAGCCCGCCAAGGAGAAGAAGGAAAAGCCCCTTGAGAACGAAGAATTTGAGGACGAGTTCGACGAGGAATTTGACGAGGAATATTTGGACGAAGGGGAATTTGAGGACGATTACGACGACGGCTATACAGATTCCCCCTCTGCTGGCTATTGATGCAAAACCCCTCACCGGGCAAATCCCGGTGAGGGGTTTTCTATCCCTATACACACTTCTTTGTAGGGGCGGGTCTTGACCCGCCCGCTTGCACCGCACCCGGATAATGCCCGTAGGGGCGTTTCAATTGCTCGTCCGCTGCCGCACCTCGTTTTCTGCGGCAATAGGTTTATGGTTTCGGCGGGAGCGAGCCCCCGCCCTACAATTTTTACCAAACATGTGCCCCCGGTGGGAGTTTTGGGTTTCGGGCCGGTCAAGACCGGCCCCTACAGGGGTTGTAGGTTTATTTCACCTTGGTGAGCACGATGGCGGTGCGGCTGGGGAGGTACAGCTTGAAGCCCAGACGGCCATCCTCCTGCACTTCGGCGGTGTAGGTTTCATAGTAAACTCTGCCGAAGCCGCCGTAGGCGAAATCATCGGTTGACATAACAACTTTATACTTGCCCGGCTCCGCCACGGGGATCTCGTAGCCGTCAAAGGACTTGGTGGGGTGCAGGTTGTAAATAAACAGCGCCTTTCCCTTGGTATAGGCCAGCACCTTGTCCCCATTGTGGACGAGAAGCTGGTGGTCATGCCCGGCAACTACCCGATACTTTCGGGACAGGGCAATCATAGCCTTTTCAAAATCGTCCAGATAGTGATAGCGCAAATCATGGTTCATAGCCAGGCTCCACTGGCGGCGGCAATAGTGATAGCTCCAGCCGTTGCCCTCTCTGGGGAAGTCGATCCATTCGGGATGGCCGAACTCGTTGCCCATAAAGGTCAGGTAGCCCTCGCCGCCCAGAGACATGGTGAGCAGGCGGATGATTTTATGCAGCGCCATGCCCCGGTCGATGATCAGGCTTTGGCTGTTCTTGCTCATGGAGGTGTACATCTCGCTGTCGCACAGGCGGAACATAATGGTCTTATCGCCCACCAGCGCCTGGTCGTGGCTCTCGCAGTAGCCGATGACCTTTTCCTTGGGGCGGCGGCAGGACAGCTCATAGTAAATATGGTTGATGTCCCAATGCTCATCGGGCACTTCCTTCAGCAGCTTGATCCACATATCCGGCTCGCCCATGGCCAAACGGTAGTCAAAGCCGATACCGCCGTCCTGAATGGGCAGCGCCAGGCCGGGCAGGGCAGAGGTATCCTCGGCAATGGTAATGGCGTGGGGATTTACCTGACGGATCATCTCATTGGCAAGCTGGAGATAGGTAACGGCCTCGGTGTCCGTATTCATGGAGAAATATTTCCCGTAGTCCGTAAAGGCGGTGCCAAGGCCATGGTCATGGTAGAGCATGGAGGTAACGCCGTCAAAGCGGAAGCCGTCAAAGTGGAACTGGGTCTGCCAATATTTCAGGTTGGACAGCAGGAAATGGATAACCTCGTTCTTGTCGTAGTTGAAGCACTTGGTGCCCCATGCGCTGTGGTTGCCCTTGCCGCCGTCGTGGAAGAACTGGTAGGAGGTGCCGTCAAATTCGTTGATGCCCTCCCGGGTGTTGATGCAGGCGTGGGAGTGCACCACATCCAGCAGCACGGCGATGCCCATGCCGTGGGCGGTATTGATGAGGCGCTTCAAATCCTCCGGGGTGCCGAAGCGGGAGGAGGCCGCAAAGAGGTTGGTCACCTGATATCCAAAGCTGGCGTAGTAGGGATGCTCCATAATGGCCATGATCTGAATGGTATTGTAGCCCAGCATTTTCACCCGGGGCAGGATGTTCACCCGGAACTCCTCATAGCTGCCAACCTTGCCCTCTTCCTGTGCCATGCCGATGTGGCACTCGTAGATATACAGGGTCTTGGCTGCCTTGAAGCCCTCGTCGCTCCAGGGGAAATCCTTCTCGGGGCAATGGATGGCGGCGTTCCATTCGCCCGTCACCGGGTCCTGCAGGACATAATTGGCATAAGTAGGGATTCTGTCCAGCTCCCGGCCATGGTTTACCACAATCGCCATGACCTTCTGGCCGTCCTTCAAGGTGTCCTTGCCGGGAATCTCCACTTCGAATACGCCGCCGTCCAGCTTCTTCATGGGGTATTTATGCCGCTCCCAGCCGCAGAAATCGCCGGTAAAATACATAGCCTCCGCGCCCGGCGCCCATTCCCGGTAGACCCAGCCGGAGCCGGTGCGGTGGATGCCGAAATAGAGGTAGCCGTTGGCAAAGTCCGCCAAAGTGCCGCCGCTGGGGAGAAGCTCCTTTTTCTTGCGGTTATAGTTATCCATGCGGAGCTGGAAATCCTTCTCGTAAGGGGCTAAGTATTTGTCGATGCTGAGGATTTTTAGTGCCATTTGTATCCCATCCTTTCGTAAATCAAGCGGTGTAAATGCAATGGTGTGTTCCTTTTTTGCTTATGGGCTTTCCTTTGCAAAGGTATAAATTGGAATTTGTCGGTGAATTGCAACCTTATTGTAGGGGCGGGTCTTGACCCGCCCGTTGCACCCGGTTTACTGCGGCAGTAGGTTTTAGGTTTCGGGCCGGTCAAGACCGGCCCCTACAGGGGGTGCGGCGCAAATTCCAATTTACCGAATGGCTGATGAAACCCGATATTCCTATTCTATTTTACCTTCTGGCGGGGGGTTCGTCAACAATGGTAAAACCGTAAATATTTACAAATTTTCCCCAATGCTCTTGCCAAATCCCACAATGCTTTGGTATACTAGCGTTGCAAAGAGGTTTTACCCCGGATGCAAACATTTCCATTTTAGGAGGAAACACCATGAACATTAAGGAAAAAATTGAGGAATTGGTAGAGAGAATCAAGGGCGACCCCGACCTGAAGAAGAATTTCATGAAGGAGCCTATTCCCACCGTGGAAAAGCTGCTGGGCGTAAATCTGCCTGACGAGAAAATCAAGCCTCTGATCGACGGCATCAAGTCCAAGCTGGACGGCGACGAGCTGAAGGATAAGCTGGGCGACCTCGGCGGCAAGCTGGGCGGTCTGTTCGGCAAAAAGTAAGCAGCGCGCCCCTACGGGATTTTCCCCATGAAAATGATATCCGTTCCCTTCGGTAACGGATGATATACGCTTCGCGTATGATATCTGCTTCGCAGGTGATATACGCTGCGGCGTATAAGAGGGAACGGATATTATATCATATTTTTGCGCAGCAAAAATATATCATACGGCGCTCAGCCGTATATCATATTGCGTCAGCAATATATCATTTATGTAGGAACGGGTCTTGACCCGCCCGTTTGCTGTCAGAAGGTTTTTGATAAAATAAAGGGGGGCAGTAATGATGAAAAAATGTGGTTCCTTTTTCCTTCGGTTTTTTATTGCTGTTTTGGTTCTTTTTATGGCGACGCGTATTCTATCCTTAGTTCATATACACTTCGCTGTTAAAGTAATTTGTATTGCCGTGATAGGTGGGGTGCTGTCTTTTATCTTCTTCCGCCAGAAGTCTGATGGCGGAAAGGGCCAAGGGGACAGTTCCGAAGGCTGAAATTCACATCCGTACCAAACGGAAGCACCACGCAGGCCGTTCCCCGTATTTTATGAAAAATCCCGGAATGTGTATGAAACATTCCGGGATTTTCTGTATTTTCCCTTATTTATGTCTTTTTTACGAACTTTTCCCGGCACTTTGGGCAGGTAATGGAGATTTTTCCTTTCCCCTTGGGCACCCGCACCGGCTGGTGGCACTTGGGGCACTCAAAATAGCGGTGGTCTCTGTCCTTCACCCGGTCAAGGAGCATCAAATACTTCCGGTTTTCCCGATACCGCTTGTAGGTATTCCGGGAAAAGCAGCGAAAAATCGCCCAAATCATCAGGCCATAGGAAACCGCCGTAAAGAGAAGCTGCACGGCAGCCCAAGGAAGAAGCATTCCGAGAATGCACACCACCACACCCAGAATCAGAATGGCCATATTCAGCTTATCGTTACCGTAGCGGCCACTCATAAAATTCCGAAAACCGTTTTTCATTTTGCCGAAAAATCCGCTCATTGCGTCCTCACCGATTGAAATAGATTATTGTATATTATATTGCATTTCCCCACAATTTCAACCGTCACAGGACAATGTTTACGGATTGTTTCAAATTTTCCCATTGCGTCTGTATCGGTACGGATGTGAACTTGAGGTTTCGGGCCGGTCAAGACCGGCCCCTACAACGGTGTCGTTACGCACCCGGCCTTTGTAGGGGCGGGTCTTGACCCGCCCGAAATCCCCAATCCACCGCCGCGGAGAACAAGGTGCGGGGGTGGATAAAGAAACCAGCCGGGGGTTTACGCCCCCGGCTGGTTTACATAATATCTTTACTTATTTTTCAGGAACTCATCAATGGCGGCAGCGCCCTTCTTGCCCGCGCCCATAGCCAGAATGACGGTAGCGGCGCCGGTAACGGCATCGCCGCCGGCGAACACGCCCTCACGGGTGGTCATTTCCTTCTCGTCCACAATCAGGCAGCCCTTGCGGTTGGTCTCCAAACCGGGGGTGGTGGAGCGGATCAGGGGGTTGGGGCTGGTGCCCAGAGACATGATGACCGTATCCACATCCAGCACGAACTCGCTGTCCGGAATCTCCACAGGGCGGCGGCGGCCGGAAGCATCCGGCTCACCCAGCTCCATGCGCACGCACTTCATGCCGCACACACGGCCGTTTTCGTCACCAAGGATGGCGGTGGGGTTGCACAGGGTCTTAAACTCAATGCCCTCTTCCTTGGCGTGGTGCTGTTCTTCCTTACGGGCGGGCATTTCGGCCTCGCCCCGGCGGTAAACAATGTAAACATGCTCAGCCCCCAGACGCATGGCACAGCGGGCAGCGTCCATAGCCACATTGCCGCCGCCTACCACGGCAACGGCCTTGCTCTTGATGATGGGGGTGTCGGCTTCCTCGGTGTATGCCTTCATCAGGTTGGTACGGGTCAGGTATTCGTTGGCGGAGAATACGCCGTTCAGGCTCTCGCCGGGGATGTTCATAAACATGGGAAGACCGGCACCGCTGCCGACGAACACGGCCTGATAGCCCATGTCGAACAGCTCATCGATGGAAAGAACCCGGCCGATGACCATGTTGGTCATCACCTCAACGCCCTGAGCTTCCAGCTTCTTGACCTCGTTGGCAACGATGGCCTTGGGCAGACGGAACTCGGGAATGCCGTACACCAGCACGCCGCCGGCGGTATGCAGAGCCTCGAACACGGTAACTTCATAGCCCCGCTTGGCGAGGTCGCTGGCGGCAGTCAGACCGGCAGGGCCGGAACCCACCACGGCAACCTTCTTGCCGTTGGAGGCCACCTTTTCGGGCATGGCGTTGATATTCTCCCGATACCAGTCCGCCACAAACCGCTCCAAACGGCCGATGGCAACAGGCTCACCCTTGATGCCCCGGACGCACTTGCTCTCGCACTGGCTTTCCTGCGGGCAGACACGACCGGACAGAGCGGGCAGTGCATTGGTGGAGGTAACGATTTCATAGGCGGCCTTGAAGTCGCCCTCGGCAACCTTGCTGATAAATTCCGGGATGCGCACATTCACCGGGCAGCCCTCTACGCACTTGGGGTTCTTGCACTTCAGGCAGCGGCCTGCTTCTTCCATGGCCATTTCGGGGGTATAGCCCAAGGCAACCTCCTGAAAGTTTCTGGCACGAACCTTGGGGTCCTGCTCAGGCATGGGGGTCTTTACTAAAGTCATGTTCGCCATAGCAGCATCCTCCTTACTTGATCAGCGCCTTGCCCATGGCTTCCATGCGGCAGGCGTGTTTTTCGGTAACTTCAGCTTCCCGCTCCCGATAAACGCCGTTGCGGCTCATCAGCTCGGCAAAGTCTACCTTGTGGCCGTCAAACTCGGGGCCGTCTACGCAGGCGAACTTGGTCTCGCCGCCCACGGTAACACGGCAGCCGCCGCACATACCCGTGCCGTCCACCATGATGGGGTTCAGGGAGACTACGGTATGTACGCCGAAAGGCTCGGTGGTCTTGCAGACGAACTTCATCATGGGCACAGGGCCGATGGCAAGCACCTCGTCATATTCGATGCCGCTCTCCAGAAGCTGCTGCAGCTTGACGGTGCCGAAGCCCTTTTCGCCGTAGGAGCCGTCGTCGGTCATCAGGTACATATTGTCGGAGCAGGCCCGGAACTCGTCCTCCAGAATGACAATATCCTTGGTGCGGAAGCCGATAATGGTGTCCACAATGGCACCGGCCTCCTTAAAAGCCCGGGCAGCAGGCAGCGCGATGGCGCAGCCTACACCGCCGCCGACTACACAGACCCGCTTCTTGCCCTCCACATCGGTGGGGCGGCCCAGAGGGCCAACAAAGTCCTGAATGTAGTCGCCCTCATTCAGATTGCCCAGAGCGATGGTGGAGAAGCCAACCTTCTGGAAAATAATGGTAACGGTGCCCTTTTCCCGGTCATAACCGGCGACGGTCAGAGGCACGCGCTCTCCCTTGTCATCAATGCGGAAAATGATAAACTGACCGGCCTTGGCCTTTCTGGCAACGAAAGGGGCTTCAATGTCCATGAGGGTAACCGAGGCGTTCAGTTCCTTCTTGCGAACGATTTTATACATAGGCGAATCCTTCTTTCCTAATTTTGGCGGCGGAGTTTTTGCTCCACAGTATTGTCCATTATAAGCTATTATAATAGGGGATAGCAGATTTGTCAAAAATTATTTTCGTTTTTCGGGAATTTTTTACCGATAAAAAATTATTTTATCCAACAATTCACAACCTATTGTAGGGGCGTTTCAACTGCTCGTCCGCTATAGCGCACCCTCTGTAGGGGCGGGTCTTGACCCGCCCGCTTTCCGCACCTGTTTTTCTGCGGCGGTGGATTTTAGGTTGCGGTCAGGTCAAGACCTGACCCTACAAAGCTACCGTCACGCAGCCAGCTCTCTGTAGGGGCGGGTCTTGACCCGCCCGTTAAGTTTGGCGATAGGTTTTCGTTGAAAACGGCGGGAGCGAGCCCCCGCCCTACAGCAAGAAGCGCCAGGCCCATCGGTATTTGGTATCATCGGGGAATCTCATGGGGGCGAAAAGGGCAGCGGAAAAGTCCGCTGCCCCAGAAATAATTGCCGTTATCACTTAACCGTAACGGAATCCAGAATTGCCAGAATCGTATCCTGCTTCTTGCTGTAATGCTCCTCCAAAGAAGAAACCTGAATAATCCAAAGGTCGCCGTCATCGTCAAACAAGCCTACATCATAAAGATAATCGAAGCCGTTTTCGGAATACTTGTACTGGAAGTAGATATAACCGTTTCTTTCCTCGAAATCCTTGGAAATTTCCGAGCCGAAGTCGGAATATTTTACATAGTCCTCCGCGGTAAAGCCATACACCTTGGTGCCCATCACAATATTTACGCCTTTGCCTACCGCAAAATCAAATAATTCCGCATCCTCTTCTTCGGCCATATCCTCATAATTATCGGGAATCGTCATGGAAATATTTTTATAGGTAAAGGTTTTCTCGCCCACATCCTTGCCGCAGGCGCACAGCAGGGAAGCTGCCATCAACAGGCAGAGAATCACGCTGACTACTCTTTTCATATTCAGTTACCTTTCTGTCTTTTTTGTAAATTGTTTTTGTAATTGCAGGCTTTCCTCAGCAAAGGGAGAAATTGGAATTTGTAGGGATGTGGATTGGGTAAATGTAGGGGGCGATTGAGCACATCGCCCCGCAGAAAGCACGACGATGCTTCTACGGAACTGCGGCAAATCCGTAACGCCCCAACGGGCCGATGTGCTCAATCGGCCCCTACGCGCATGATTATGGTGCGGCGGTAAATTCCAATTTATGGGGCTGCCGATGGAAAGCGATATGCATCGTTTTTTATGTACTAAGGGCAGCGGAAAGCCCCGCTGCCCTTTTGCGTTACTTGTTTTTCAGCAGGTCGCGGATTTCGCCCAGCAGAACTTCCTCGTTGGAGGGAGCGGGAGGCACGGGAGGCTCAGCGGCTGCGGCTTCTTCTTCCTTCTTCTTGGTGGACTCTGCCAGCTTATTCAGGCCCTTGACCAGCCAGAACACAACCAGCGCCAGAATCAGGAAATTGATGATGGCGGCAATGAAATTGCCGAAGGTCAGGTAGTTGATCACTTCCTGCTGACCGACTACATTCCCGGCCTCGTCCAGCACATCGGTGTACTTGGCAGCAACCCAGGGTGCCCGGGGCAGAGCCAGCTTCCAGTTGGAGAAGTCGGTGCCGCCCAGGAAAATGTTGACAATGGGCATGATGATGTCGTTGGTCAGGCTCTTGGTAATGGTAGAGAACGCACCGCCGATGATGGTACCAACAGCCAGCGCCATGGCGTTGCCCTTCACCGCGAAGGCCTTAAACTCGTCCCACCAAGAGGGCTTTTTGATTTTTTTGCTCATAATTTTCTTCCTTTCATTGCTTAAGTGCATATCGGCTTTTTCAGGTAAACGATAAATTGAAATTTAGCGGATTGTGAATTGGTAAATGTAGGGGGCGATGCCCACATCGCCCCGCAGAAAGCACGACAATGCTTCTACGGAACTGCGGCAAATCCGTAACACCCCAACGGGCCGATGTGGGCATCGGCCCCTACGGTCACAAATTTGGTGCGGCGTTCAATTCCAATTTATTGAACTTCTGATAAAGCCGATATGCATAAATTACTTTTTCTTGATAATTTCCAGACCGCCCAGGTACTTGCGCAGGCACTCGGGAACGACGATAGAGCCGTCGGCAAGCTGGTTCTGCTCCACGAGGGCGGGGAAGATGCGGGAGGTAGCCAAGCCGGAGCCGTTGAGGGTGTGCAGGAACTCGGGCTTGCCGGTAGCTTCCCGGCGGAAGCGGATGTTGCCCCGGCGGGCCTGATAATCCCGGGCGTTGGACACGGAGGAAACCTCCTTATAGCCGTTCATGGAGGGAATCAGGATTTCAATGTCATAGGTTCTTGCCATGGAAGCGGAGCAGTCGCCGGCGGCCAGCTTCACGGTACGGAAGTGGAAGCCCAGACCCTCTACCAGCTTTTCCGCCTTGGTAACCAGCTCGTCAAAGGCAGCATCGGAGTCCTCGGGCTTGCAGAACTGGAACATCTCTACCTTATTAAACTGGTGGCCCCGCACCATACCCCGCTCGTCGGCACGGTGAGAACCGGCCTCCCGGCGGAAGCAGGGGGTGTAGGCAAAGAGCTTCTTGGGCAGGTCTGCCTCGGAGAGGATTTCATCCCGGTAAATGGAGCAAAGGGCGGCCTCCGCGGTGGGGAGCATATAGTGGACACGGTCATCGGTGGGGTTGGCGATTTTATAAACTTCGTCGGCAAACTTGGGGAACTGACCGGCGGTTTCGCCGCACTGGTACTCCAGCATGTGGGGCGGCAGAATAAACTCGTAGCCGTCGGCAATGTGGGTATCGATGAAGTAGTTCAGCAGCGCCCATTCCAGCCGCGCGCCCATGCCGGTGTACATCCAGTTGCCCGCGCCTGCCAGCTTGACACCCCGCTCATAGTCAATCAGACCCAAATCCTGGCACAGGTCTACATGGTGCTTCGGCGCAAAATCAAATTCCGGCTTTTTGCCGATATAGCGCAGGGGCTGGTTGTTCTCCTTGCCGCCGGGGAGGAGGTCATCATCGGGCAGGTTGGGCAGGCTCAGCATAGCGGTGCGGAATTCCGCATTCAGTTCCTTCAGCTTTTCGGCGTCGCTTTCAATTTCGCCGTCCAGACGGAGGGATTCCGCCTTGTTGGCTTCAATCTGGGCATCGATGGCGGCGGTATCCTCGCCCCGCTTCTCAGCCCCCTTTTTCTGGCCGAACAGCTTGCCGTTTTCCTTGGCCAGCTTGTTTTTCTGGGCGGTCAGGGTTTCGGTAGCGGTTTTCAGACCACGAACCTGCACATCCAGCTCCACGATGCGGTCTACAACGGCATCGCAGTCCACTTCCTTGGCTTTCAGCCCGGCCTTGACGGCATCGGGATTTTCTTTGATTCTTTTAATGTCTAACATAGTTTCTACTCCTTTATTATTTCAGCTTCATCAGGGCATCCAGCAGATTTTGCAGGTCGTCCTGACCGTAAAATTCCAGCTCAAAGCGGCCTTTGCGCTTGCCGTTTACGATTTTGACTCCACGGCCCAGATGCTTGCTCAAGCTTTTTTCGCACTCGGCTACATAGTCGACTGCTAAAGTTACTTCCTTTTTCTTAGCAGGCTCTTTTGCCATATTCTTGCACAGCAGCTCCGCCTGACGGACGGACAGGCCCAGATTGATAATCTTCTGAGCCGCTTCCTGCTGGAGCTTTTCGCTTTTCAGGGTAAGCACCGCCCGGGCGTGACCCGCCGTCAGCTTTCCCTCCCGAAGCTGCTCCAGGCATTTTTCGCTAAGGGAAAGCAGCCGCAGGGAATTGGCAACGGCAGAGCGGGATTTGCCCACCTGATTTGCCATTTCCTCTTGGGTCATGGAAAAATCCGTCATCAGCGACTGGTAGCCCAGGGCTTCTTCCACCGGGTTTAAGTCCTGCCGCTGCAAATTCTCTATCAAGGCCAGCTCCATGGCCTTTTTGTCGTCGGCTTCCATGACTACGCAGGGGATGGTTGTCAAGCCCGCCGCCCGGCTTGCCCGCCAGCGGCGTTCCCCGGCGATGATCTCATAACGGCCCTCCCCGGTTTCCCGCACGGTCAGCGGCTGCATCACGCCGTGGACGCGGATGGACTCGGCCAGACTTTCCAGCTCCTCCGGGTCAAAATTCTTTCGGGGCTGATGGGGGTTTGGCTCTATGCGGTGCAGGGGCAGCTCCATATAGGGGCTGTCGGAAGCAGGGGAGGTGTCGCTGAAATCTCCCAGCAACGCGCCCAAGCCTCGGCCCAAGCCTTTTTGTGTTGCCACTAAAATCACCTCTTACAATTTGTTGGCAATTTCTTCTGCCATTTCGGTGTAAGCCTTTGCGCCGCGGCTGGTTCGGTCATATACCGTAACCGGGATGCCATGGCTGGGGGCTTCCGCCAAGCGGATGTTTCGGGGAATGACCGCGGCAAATACCTTGCCGGGGAAATGGCGGCGTACCTCCTCCGCTACCTGCGTGGAGAAATTGGTGCGTCCGTCAAACATGGTAAGGGCCACGCCGAAAATTTCCAGCTTGGGGTTGATGCGCCGCTTGACCATGCGCAGGGTGCTCATCAGGTCGCTGAGGCCCTCCAAAGCGTAGTATTCGCATTGCACCGGCACCAAAATGCTGTCCGCTGCCGCCAAAGCGTTGAGAGTCAGCATTTCCAGAGACGGGGGACAGTCGATGAAGATGACATCGTAATCCTCTTTGATAGGGTCAAGGGCTTTTTTCAGGCACTTGTCCGGGTTTGGCAGAGATATCAGCTCCACCGCCGCCCCGGCCAAATCCGCAGAGGAGGGGAGCACATCCGCGTATTCGGTGTGTACCACCGCTTCCCTTGCGGCACAGTCTCCAATGGCCACATGGTACACGGACTTTTTCATTTTTCGCTTGTCCACGCCCAAGCCGGAGGTGGCGTTGGCCTGAGGGTCAAAGTCGCACAAAAGCACCTTTTTGCCTTGAGCCGTCAAAGCCGCCGCCAGATTGACCGCTGTGGTGGTTTTGCCTACGCCGCCCTTTTGGTTGACTATGGCAATGATTCTACCCATATTATCTCCTTTGTATTTGTTTCACGTGAAACAACGGTAAGTTTGGCTTGTAAAAATGTTTCCCGTGAAACATTTTTACGGGGTGGTATCCGGTGCAGTTGTAGTTTGTACCGGGGGTGTGGTAGTTCCGGGCTGGGTGCTGTAGTTCTGACCCTTGGTTTCTTCTGCCATCGTTTTGGGATTTCCATTCTTCCAAATCAAATGTCCCAGAGTAATTCCCAGAAGAATTGTCACAATCACAAGCGCCGTTGTCAGTTGCTTGATCCGCCGCTTCAGCTTGAGTACCTGCTCTTCCGGGGAGAGCTTTTTCTTTCCCGGACTTTTTTTGACTGCCGCTGCCCGGGGATTCAGAAAAATGGGGGTGCCGGAGGGCACGGGACAGCGCTCCATAACTTCCAGACATTCCTCGCAGAACACCTTGGTAGCAGACAGCTCCTTGCCGCATTTAATGCAGTTCGCCATAAATCCATGCCCCCTTTGTCTTTCTATATAGGTAACTCACATTGTACAACACTTTTTTTCGTTCGTAAAGAGTTTTTTGCGGCGGGGAAGGGATATTTTGAAAATTGAAAGTTGAAAGTTGAAAATTGAAAATTCGTAGGGGCGAGCATTGCTCGTCCGCTACCGCACCCGGTTTGCTGCGGTGGTGGGTTTTGGATTTCGGCGGGAGCGAGCCCCCGCCCTACGGTAATGAATCGGGAAATCCCGTAGGGGCGGGTCTTGACCCGCCCGTTTGCCACACCTGGTTTTCTGCGGCGGTGGATTTGGGGTTTCGGGCCGGTCAAGACCGGCCCCTACATCGGTGCGTTTATACACCAACCACCTTGTAGGGGCGGGTCTTGACCCGCCCGTTTGCCACACCTGGTTTTCTGCGGCGGTGGATTTGGGGTTTCGGGCCGGTCAAGACCGGCCCCTACATCGGTGCGTTTATACACCAACCACCTTGTAGGGGCGGGTCTTGACCCGCCCGTTTGCCACACCTGGTTTTCTGCGGCGGTGGATTTGGGGTTTCGGGCCGGTCAAGACCGGCCCCTACAATAAAAAATTATTAAACTCCTATTGACAATCATATAACCATGTGATACAATCTATTCACCATCAAGTATTCCACTACAGAAAGGGGGGATCCAAATGGAATGGACTCTGCCGGGAACCACGCTGACCCTTAGCCGGGAGGATGCCTGCCATGCGGAAAAGCTGTTTGGCGGTATGTTCATAGCCGGGGGCATGGTGCTCAGCCAGGTGGTTTCCATCACCGGTCTGGAAAGCTACACCGTGCAAAACTGGGTAAAGCGGGGGCTGCTGACACCGCCAAATAACAAGCGGTATAGCTGCAACCAGCTTTGCCGCATTATCAATATCAATATGCTCAAGGGAATATTGCCCATGGAGCGTATTGTGGGGCTGCTGGCCTATGTCAACGGCAAGCTGGACGATGCCTCCGACGACATCATTGACGACAGCCGCCTGTATTTCCTCTTTGTGAAGCTGGCGGCAAACGCCCGGCAGTTAGAGGATCCCGCCGCGCTGGAGCAAGCTCTGGAGGAGGGGTTGTCCGACTATGACGAGCCTGTTCCCGGGGCAAAGGCTCGGGTGGAAAAGGCTCTGCGCATTATGCTCACCGCCTGGGTGGCAGCCAGCATCCGCAGCCGTGCGGAAAAAATGCTGGAAGAATTGGAGCAGCCCCAATAAATTGGAATTTGACAGACTGTTTGTAGGGGCCGATGCCCACATCGGCCCTTTGGGGTGTTACGAGTTCGCCGCAGTTTCGTAGAAGCATTGTCCTGCTTCCTGCGGGGCGATGTGGGCATCGCCCCCTACATTCACAAAATACAAATCCTCGTCAAATTCCAATTCATCCCTCTGCTGAGGAAAGCCAAAAAGCACATTTTTTAACAAAGGAGACATTTTTTATGAACAACGACGGAACCTACCGGTGGAAACCGGAAAAAAGCGCCCCGGTTGAGAAGAAGCCCAATAAGCAATTTCGCATAACGCTGAGCACCCTGATTTGGGTGGCAGCCCTTGTGATATTACTGGTCATCGGCTTTTTCACCAGCTACTACACCGTGGATGACAAGCAGCAGGCCGTGGTTACCACCTTTGGCAAGGTAACGGATATTACCGATGCCGGTGTCCACTTTAAGCTTCCCTTTGGGATTCAAAAGGTGCAGAAGGTGGATGTCCATGTCTACCAGAAAATTGAGCTGGGCTACCGCTCCGATACCAGCGCTCCCGGCGGCTATACTGTAAAAACCGACGAAAGCACCATGATCACCGGTGACTACAACATTGTCAATGTGGAGTTCTTTGTGGAATACCGCATTTCCGACCCGGTGCAGTACCTGTATTCCTCCACCTCCCCGGAGCTGATTCTGCGCAACCTGATTCAAAGTCAGGTACGCAATGTGGTAGGCTCCTCCAGCGCCGACGATGTACTCACCACCGGCAAGGAACACATCCAGTCTCAGGTCAAGACGCTGATTGGCGAAATCCTGCAGGAGTATGACATTGGCTTGACAGTGGTAGATGTGCGGATTCAGGACTCCGAGCCTCCCACGCAGGAAGTCATCGAAGCCTTTAAGGCTGTGGAAACCGCCAAGCAAAAGGCCGAGACCGAGGTAAACGATGCCAAGGCTTACCAAAATGCCCAGATTCCCAATGCCGAAGCCCGCGCCAATCAGCTCATTCAGAACGCGGAATACTTAAAACAGGCCCGTATCAACGAAGCCATCGAGCAGGTGGCCATGTTTGAGGCCATGTACGCCGAATATGCCCTGAACCCGGAAATCACCAAGGCAAGAATGTACTACGAAACCATTTCCAAGGTGCTGCCCGGCGTGAAGGTCTACATCAACACCGCCGGGGACGGCTCCGATGTGCAAATGATTCTCCCCCTGGAAACCTTGATAGGAGGCAGCAACTAATATGAGTATCGATTTGAAATTCAACAAGAAAACCGTGATCATTCTGGCAATCGCGCTGTTTGCCCTGGTGATTGCGCTGAACAGCTTCTATGTGGTGGAGGAGGACGAGCACGCCTGTACCGTGCGTTTCTCCGAAATCATTGATACCAAGAGCGAAGCCGGTCTTTACTTTAAGGTGCCTTTTCTGGACAGCGTGAAATACTTCCCCAAGGCCACCATGCTCTATGACATTCAGCCCTCTGAGGTATTCACCTCCGACAAGCAGAACATGACGGTAGACTGCTATGTGCTGTGGCGAATTTCTGACCCCAAGCTGTTCTACCGGAGCCTTGGCAGCACCACCGTTGCCGAAGACCGTATGAACGCCCTGACCTATACGGAGCTGAAAAATGTGATGAGCACGCTGGCTCAGGCGGATATCATCAACATGGAGGACGGTGCCAAACGCAACGAGATTTACGACGGCATTGCCAAGAAAGTCAGCCAGCAGGCCACCGTTTACGGCATTGAAATCACCGATGTAAAAATCAAGCAGTTTGACCTGCCCGCCTCCAACCTGAGTGCCGTGTACTCCCGCATGATCTCCGAGCGGAACCAGAAAGCGGAAATGTACACCGCCAACGGCAAATATGATGCCTCCATTATCCGCAACGATGTGGATAAGCAGGTAAATATCCTGATTTCCAACGCGGAAGCCAGCGCCGCCAAGCTGGTAGCCGAGGGTGAGGCTGAGTATATGCGGTTGCTTGCCGCAGCCTACAATGACCCCGCCAAGAAGGAATTTTACGAATTTACTCTGGCTTTGGACGCTCTGGAAAAGAGCCTGCAGGGGGGCGAAAAGACCATCATTCTGGACGCGGACTCCCCGCTTGCCAAGATTCTCATAGGCTCTCTGGACGCAGCCAATTAAATTTCCCAACAAAAAATCCAGCCTGTTTCCGGGCTGGATTTTTTATTAGGCCTCTGTAGGGGCGGGTCTTGACCCGCCCGTTTGCCGCACCTCGTTTTCTGCGGC
>JBJDYH010000037.1:0-4473 GCA_051867135.1 Faecousia sp.
TGCTGGTGCGGGAGGTGTATCATGTTTATGCCGACCGGGAATTCTGGCCGGGTCTGGAGCTGATCCCTGTTTTTGTGGCCAGCTACTATGTGAACATGCTGTGTACCTTCCCGGTGAATTTCGAACTGTTCCACAAAAAAACCAACGTGGTTGCCGCGGCTACCGTGGCGGCATCCCTGGTGAATCTGGTGCTGAACTATGCCTTCATTCGCCTGTTCGGCATGACCGGCGCGGCTATTGCCACGCTCCTTTCCCATTGCCTCCAGCTTGCCATGCACGAAATATATTCCCGCCTGGTGTTGGGGAAGAAGGACTATCCCTTCCCGATGTCTGCCTGGGTGCGGTATTCCGCCGTGATGGCGGCGGCCGTGGCGGTGTTCTATCTCATCCCCGACCAGTGGTACATCCGCTGGCCCTTGGGGGCTGTCGTTGGAATTTGGGAGCTTTCCCGCATCTGGAAGCGGAGAAGCCTGCTGTGATTTTGGTTTTTCTCCTTTTTCCGAAAAACCTGTTGACAAATTTTCCCCCAGCGGTTATAATACTCAGGCAACTGCGAGAGTGTTGGAATGGTAGACAAGCACGTTTGAGGTGCGTGTGGTTACGCCGTGGGGGTTCGAGTCCCCTCTCTCGCACCAAATAAGTTCGATAGTTTTGATACGAGAGTATCTGAAACTATCGAACTTTTTCTTTTACCAAAAATCCTTGCGGGACAGGGGCTTTCGGCTTTTTCCATTTTGGGGTTAGTTTCATTGTAGTCTGTCGTCACAGAAATAAACATTGCAAAGCAGGTGCTTTTGAGGCACAAAACAAATCACACTGAAACTCTTCCTCGCAGAAAAGTGTCAGCGTGATTAAGTAAGTTTCATTGCGCCGAGAAAAGTTTCATTGTCAGAGGAAAAGTGTCAGCGTGGTCAAAACACCCCGTCACTTCTCTGCTTTGAGATAGTATTGTGAAAAAGTAAACGATTGTACTCCACAAGTTCGTGCGCATCTTCTCTTGTAATCGGCAATCCGTAGGCAACTGATTGGAGGTAATAGACCAACTCGTTAGGATGGTACTTGATGTTCTTCCAGATCCCTATCTCATCTTGTTCAGAATAGTGCATCCAAGCTGCAGCAAGAGCTGTACTACGGCTTTCTCCGCTATCGCAGCAGAAATATAGCTCTGTGGCATTCTTTAAGTTATCCAAGAAAGTACGAATTTGTATTGCCTGTTCCATTCGAAACGCATCTGGTCTTGACTCATCGGTTACATCAGCAAAAGAAACATGGAGGTATTGAATATCCGCTAACTTTGAAGAGTCTATACTACCAGTCGTACAGAGTACTGCGACAACACCGGCATGGTCGTCCATCTCTGCTGTCTGGAGATAAAACTTCTTTATCGGACATATATGTATCAGTTTTTCCATCAAAATCACCTCCAATAGTATCCAAGATGCGCTTCACATCCTGGCGGAACTGAACATCGTCAAAAACGTTATTTTTTGGAAGACAACCTTCAAAGGCTTTTTGGAGTTCGTTAACAGTCTCGCTCAACACGCTATTGGTTAAGACATTCTTCCATTTCCTCGTTGTACCAGGACAGTTTCTCGATGGGGTCTTCCGCAGGAATGCCCAGAGCCTGTTTCAGCCGGTACTCGCAAAGGGTGTGGGCATTGGTAACGCTCAAACAATTGCCGTGCCTCACCCAGTAAACCTCCAAATTGCGTATACGCCCAAACAAGATTATTTCATCGTTAATCGACTGTACCGTGAACGCCGAATTGGGTATTTGGAAAAACCAGATGGTAGTCCATATCTGCATTTCGCCGTCAATGTTTCTGACGAGACCGAACTTCGCCCTTGGATGAGGAGTTTTTACTCCAGAATTGCATCGTGCGATGGGATGGAGACGGATGCTTTTTCCTTGGATGATGATGTTGAGGATATTGTTAGGGTCCTTATTCGAGACGAATTGCACCCCAAAAGGGAAAACACCCCACAGAGAACCTTACCTAGATGGGAAATCCCTGATAGTGCGAAAACCATGCTCGGCACCGGAGTCAAAGCACGAGAACACGATTTGCTGTTCAACGAAATTTTCTGTATCTATTACTACGTTATTGCGGATGTATTCGTTCGGTTAAGCTCCAGCGCCACGGAAAAATCGTACAGCAAGCAGGAGATTCTTCAGGCAATTGAGGATTCATTCACGAAGTTTCGCCTTTTGATAGGTCAAGAAACGAAATTTCTTCTGCCAAATGAAATTTTGAAATTGTTAGTTGATGGAGGTTTTCTTGAAAGGATCGATAGGCCTATTCCCGATGCTTATGAAACCGTAAAGAACAAAGCTGGAACCGGGTTTATTAGAAAGCAGAAAACTGAGAAAGCTTATGTTTCCAAGTATGTTTGTGATCCTAATGTCGAATTGTATCGGGATGTTGTGCCCCTTACCATATTGGAGCTTCGTTGGCTAAAGACAATCGTCAGGGATCAAAAGATGAAACTGTTCTTCTCCGGGGACGAAATTACTCTGTTGCAAAATCTGCTAGATGAAAACGCACCGAGTATAAAGGCACTCCCGATGAATAAGGTGGTGTTTTTTGATCGATTCCGTTTCACTGAAAAGAACGCAAGACGAGAAACCGCTGTGCTTGCAACAATCTTAGAAGGAATCTATGATCAAAGAACGGTTCGTCTGAAATATCACACAAATCAAAAAGGCCCCAGACACGGAGAGTTCAGACCAATTGTATTAGAGTTCTCTAAGCGAAATAATCGTTTCCAGGGATACTTCCAGAATTGTAAAACCAATGCGATTCTTACTATTAACATAGCGCAAATTGAAACGGCGACCGAAACGGGCACTGCCTTTGATTACTCCGCTGCAGAAATTGCATTGGCAGAATACAGAAAAAATAACACGACATCGGTTGAAATTGAGTTCTCAAATGTCAAAAACATTGTAGATCGTATTTTGACTGAGTTTTCCCCGTGGGAAAAACGATGTTCTTATGATGCCAAAACAAGAAAGTACAGGCTAACCATCTTCTATCAGAAACCGGATGAATTAGACCTTGTAGTCCGGTTATTGGGGTATGGAGCCTATCTTCGTTTTGTTGATAAAGAACATCCGATTTTCAAAGAAATACAGTTGCGAATGCAGAAGCAAATGGAACTGATTGAGGAGCGTCGCAAAAACAGCAATGTACAAGAGCCTGGTGATAACAGATGATAGACAGACTTGAATTCGAAATTTCACTCAAATCGCCTATTCAATTTTGGGGCAACATGTGTAAAGCGAACGTCAATCGGCTGCTGGGTCCAGAGGTTGCACAAATGATCAAATACAACCAAAACAACCCGCATCACTGCTATGATTTGTTTCTACATACTCTCCATACGGTGGAGAATCTGGGAGATGGCGCATCAGATGCCCTGCGAATTGCAGCCTTTTTCCACGACATAGGAAAACCTTTTGTTGCTACCCAAAAGCACAACAGAACCGTCTTCTATGGTCATGCTAACAAATCTGCAGAGATTGCGCATCAGCTTCTACTGCGAATGGGATATGCTTTGTCCGAGATTGAGCGAGTCTGTTTTTTCGTCAAGCATCACGATGACTTTATATCTTGGGTACTCCCTTCTGAACCCTATGATAGAAGCAACCCATATCTGATTGAGATTTCACCACCAAACTTAAAAGCGCATATCGTTGAAACGATGAAAGATTATACGTTATTTGAGACAAATGAAATCCATCAAGTGTGGGGGAATCTACTTCTTTTATGTCGTGCTGATACATTGGCGCAAACAGATAAGGTTTATCGAGGCGGGATCGTAATTGATTCGAAGGTACATAAGCTGAAGAAAATCGAATCAATAGAACAGGCTCTTGCATCATTGACTTTTTCAAATGTGTATCCTTTACGTCATGACGGTGGAGAATGAATTTTATAGAAACCGATTCGGCGGTTTCATTTGTATAGAGAGTTTCACATTTTCCGCAGAGTTTCACTTTGGATTTGAAACTCTTTGAAACCGAAATGAAACGGAGCAAAATTATCATACTTTGCCAAAAAGGAGCCCTTTGGGGCTCCTTTTTTGCGCGAGAGAGGGGGACTCGAAAGGGCGGCCCGGCCATTGACCGGACAAAAACAGTCCGGTGGACTGTTTTTAGCCCGTGGGAGAGTCCCTTCCAATTTCAGACGCATCCTGCCAGGGATGTGGATGAAATTGGAACTTGTCCGATACCGAAAAAAGTTGGTACGTCGCACTTTTCCGGAAAGTCCTATAAGAACACTCGCACCATAACCGGACACCGGTTTTGATACAAGGAGAAGCCGGTCGGCTCCGCTCTGATGAGCAATGGTGATAGGTAGATAATGTCTTGCGCTTATTGGCTTGACTCAGCAATTCGATAAGCACAAATTGTTATTTGGCGGGCAGATACGGCAGCGCCCCTTGGCTCTCCCTTTGGGAGAGCTGTCA
>JBJDYH010000038.1:0-4452 GCA_051867135.1 Faecousia sp.
CTCTTGAATGCCATTCAAGCGCTCTCCCAGCTGAGCTATACCCCCATATTCGGTTTGCTGCCGCCTGACAGCTTTGCCATTATAACAACAAACCGATAAATTGTCAATAGGGAATTTTCAATTTTTCTGCTTTTTTTCAAAAGGGAAGAGAGCGCTTATTTTCGGCGCAATCAATCCACGATTACAAAAGTATTAAATATCGCCCGCATCTGGGGAAACAGCCCTTCATACATTTCCATGATGAACTGGGTTTCGATTACGAAGCAGCCGTCATTATGGGCAATCAAGTAGAAGTGCTGCTGACTTCTAAATCGGTCGCTATCGCTAATGGATACACAGATGGCATCATATTGGCCTACTTTTACTTCCTCGCTGGTAGCGCCGCTGTACTTGTTCAGCAAGCTGCTTGCCGCCTGGGCCGTTGTGTCAGGGTAGTAGCTAACGCTGTAGTAAATGTCAGGCTCGCCTTCCCACAGAGTGTACCGGAAGATATCGGAGCCATCCTCGGTATCCATGAGGAAAATCTCCGGATTGGTAGCAATGCGGTAGTTACCCATAGAACCGGTTACCATAGGCACCGCAATGGTAGTGCCTTCGCCCTCACGATAGAAGGTGATAGACACCGTCTCGGGTGCAACGGTGGTAGTAGGCTCAGGCCCGGTAGCGGCACTCTCAGAATTGCGCTTGGCGCAGCCTGCCAAAGAAAGGGCCATCATCAAAATCAGTATCCATACATACTTTTTCATAATGTATACCTCCTTGCGTTTTAAGCATACCACATCTATAGGAAAATAGCAAGAGCAAACGCCTCCCGGTAACCGGGAGGCGCAAAAGATTAGGGAAGCTCTGATTAAATCGGCAAGAACTGGGGGCGGAAGATTTTGGCTCAGCCGAAAGTTCTAAAAATGGCGGAATACTTTGTGTATTTCCCATTTTTAGAACTGAACGGATGTGGCAAAAGATTCGCCCTCCAGCCGCAGACGATTTATTCAGAGCTTGCTTAGGCTTGCTTGGGTTGATTTTGGGTACGGGCGCTGGTGCGGCCTTCGGGGTTGATTTCTCCGGCACGGGTCAAAGCCATCTTGGTCAGGGTGGGGCCTACCAGCTCATAGACGAGAACGGAGAAGAGCACTACATTACGGACAATGGCGCCGTCGGCCAGACTGGCGGCGGTAGCAGCCATGCCCAGAGCGACACCGGCCTGAGGCAGCAAGGTGATACCCAAGTTGGAAGTAATGTTATGGGAGCATTTTGTTACAACGCAGCTTGCTTCCGCGCCAAAATACTTACCGGCAGAGCGGGAGATGATATACAGGATGCCGACAATCAGGGTAACAGGCTGGAAGAGCACATTCAAATCCAGCTCAGCGCCGGAGATTACGAAAAACAGGATGTTCAGAGGTACTGTCCAAGTGTCAATTCTGCCCATCAGCTCTTCAGAAGTGGAGCAAATGTTGCAGAAAATAGTACCGGTCATCATGCATACCAGCAGCAGGGAGAAGCCGCAATGCACAGGGCCAATGTGGAACTCCAGAGAGGACAGGCCAACAGTCAGCAGAACAAAAGCTACGCTTACAGCCATACGCTTACTGCGAGAGTGGAAGAACTGCTCCACAAGATGCAACATAAGACCCATAAAGCTGCCCAAAGCCAGAGACAGGATGATTTCAATGATAGGCTCGGCAACTACAGCCATCACGCTCACATGACCGGCAGACAACGCGGTAGCAATGCCAAAGGAAACAGAGAACAGCAGAAGACCCACGGCATCGTCAATAGCAACTACCAGCAGAAGCAGCCGGGTAACAGGGCCGTCGGCCTTGTACTGACGAACGACCATCAATGTAGCCGCGGGAGCGGTAGCGGATGCGATAGCGCCCAGCGTAATGGCCGCGGGCAGGGAGATCATGTGGGGAAAACAAAGGTGCAGCACGATCAGCACAACATCCACCAGCACAGTGGTCAGCACAGCCTGAGCAATGCCGATAAAAATAGCCTTGCCGCCGGTGGCCTTGAGCTGAGACAGGCGGAACTCATTGCCGATGGTAAAAGCAATGAAGCCAAGAGCTGTCTGGGTAATGATTTTCATGCCCTCCACCTGCTCCATGGAGTTGAAGCCAAAACCGGGAATCTTCAAAGCGCCCAGCAGGAAGGGGCCAAGAATCAGACCGGCTACCAGATAAGCGGTAACAGCAGGCAGGTTGACGAGCTTTGTCAAACGCGAGAGCATCAGGCCGCCGATCAAACATACGGCAACCAAAATCAGGTAAATTTCCACAAAAATACGCCTTCTTTTTTCAATACTTTAGCCTGCATATCATAGCAATGTGGTAGCAAAATAACAAGGGTAAAACTTCCTAAACTTTAGGCAATTATTTACATTTTATTCAGCAAAAGGCCAATCAGGTTTCGGTCAGTCAGCCCGGGAGCGGTATATGCGCCATCTAAAATGGCCTCAACATTCTCAGGATCGTTCTCAATCTCTTTAGAATACTGCTGGGCGGTTTGCAGCAAATCGCCGCCCAAAGCTCCAATTACAAGGCAGGAGATTACCGCCAGCTTAACCCTGCATACAATGTCATAGTCAGATACCGCTTGCAGATAGTACCTGCCGAGAAAATACCGCAGCGCAGGGCGCAGACCTTCCGGCATTTCCCGGGAAATGGAGCCATTCAGGCGCTCAGCCCAGGCGGGCGATAGAATCTCCAGCGACTTGAAAAATTCCAGCAGAGCGTTTATGTCGCCCTTTTCGGCGCAGCGACCGGCGGCAGACAAGCAGCTTTGCGCATCTAAAACCGCTTCTTCGCCGCCGTCCAGCTCCTCCTGTACTTCATAGCCATAGAGCAGGGTAACGGTAAGGGTTTCACGAATGGGGAGGGTCTTGCTGTCAATAAAGGCCATGAGCGCATGGCGGGTTCGCAAAAGGGCAGCCATGGCTTCCTCGTCATAGTCAGGCGCTTCCTCACCGGGGGCGTATTCTTCCCGCAGGGCCGAGGAACCGCAGGCTAAAATAAGCTTTGCGGCCTCAGGGCAGGAAAGCTCCAGCCCTAATTCTTGAAACCCTCCGTAATCATGGCACAGCCGGGGGAAGGTTTTGCACACATGGCTCAGGGCATCTTCTCCCATTTCCGCATGGATGCGGCACAAACCGTCGCAGCGCCACATGGGGCATCTTCCGTTATCCTCCAAGGTCAGCACCCAACCCCATTCCTCTTGCTTCAGGTGGCGGCGCAGTTTGTCACCCAGAGTGCCGGGCATGGCAAGGTAACGCTGGGCGGTCTCGTCGTCAATGTCCACCGCCCAGCCGTAGCAGCAGCTATCCGGGCAGGCGGACGCAGCGCACTGAAAATCCCGATAGTATTCCGGTGTAAAAATCTTCATTTCTTTTCTCCAAGGGAAAAGGGTGCATATTTCCATGCACCCTCCAGCGTGTCGATGAACCCAGCAATTAGGGATTGTAGGGGGCGATGCCTACATCGCCCCGCAGTAAAAACTCCCATTTTACTGATATATTTGGGCAAATTCATAACATTTTACAAAGGGCCGATGTGCTCAATCGGCCCCTACGACCACCTTTTTCGACAGTCTAAAGGGTGCATATTTCCATGCACCCTCTGACTTATTCTACTTCACTTAGTGGTTTTACGGCATACAGTGCGCCGGAGGCCTTATTCAGGGCATCCCGACCCATGGCTATGTTCTGCTGTAACTGACCCAACTGGTCAATCACCTGCTGGGAAAGACCGCCAAGCTGACTGCATACCTCGTCTACGGTAGCGGTGGCTTCCCCAAGCGCACCGTTGGCTTGGGCATACAGCTCCTTTACCCGCTCGTTGGCAAGGCGTTCGGCACGCTCCGCGCGGCGGTAGGCTTCCAGCTCTTCTTGGGTATGGGGCCGCTGGTCGGCCTGCGCGATCTGAGCTTGCAGAGCAGCATTGGCTTCTTCCAGAGCCACTACCTGATTGGAAAGCTGCGCAACTTCGTCGGCATAAGCGGCAGCTTCTTCGGTAAGCCGGGAGATTTCCTCACTTTTGCGCTGCAATTCCACTTGAAGTTGGTCAATGCGGGCATTCAGCGCATCTTCTTTGCCGGGCGCTTCCAGCTGTGCCAGAGCGGCATGAAGCTGGTTCTGGAGCTGATTGACTTTGGAATTGTGCTGGTTGTTGAGATAAGCAATGTAGTTAACCACATCTTCCCGGTTGAAGCCGCTGAAGGCGCTGCGAAAATTTTGTAATTCAGCCATGGGGGTTCCCCCTCCTTCTTTTTATTGTTAGAATTATAGCATATTCTTTTTTGGAAAACAACCTTATTTCCCAGAAAACAGAAGAATCCAATCGGATAAATTTGAAACTTTTCCCTTTACAAATGCGGAAAACTCTGCTATAATACTTTGGTACGCACCGGTGGCTCAATGGATAGAGCATCGGATTCCGGTTCCGAGGGTTGGGGGTT
>JBJDYH010000039.1:0-4441 GCA_051867135.1 Faecousia sp.
TCTTCTGCATCTGGGGAATGAGCTGATCCAGCATGGCGTGTGCCTGCTCGTTGAGGTCGATCAGATGCTGCTTCAGTGTGCCATTCTGGCACATCATGTCGTAGCATGCCCTTCGATACTTCATGAGATATTCCTTGCGCATGTTTCCGTACTTGCCGATATTACCACCCGGCTGTTTGGGGAATTCCAGAACCGGATCAAGCATTCCATCCTCCGCCTCCACATATTGGATCTCAGGCCATTTTATCATAATGCCACCTCCCGAATGCAAGTCTCTCGTTTTTTTCCAATCCCGCCACCCATATCTTTGCGTAAAAGTCGACGTTTGTAAATAGCTTTTCGCTCCATTTTTGGATAACTCTTCGCTAAATCTCTTTCTAACACGTGAGTATAACCTGTACGAATTGGTATGAATTTGTAGCGCAATCAACATCAATATGGTATAATTGGGAAAAAGCTTTCCTACATTCAGCTCGGAGGTAACAACAATGGCAACTAAAAATGTATATATGTTCGGAATACAGCAGATGATTTGAACTATGAGGGAAAAATCCCTATAAGTGTAAGAATCACCATTGATGCAAAGAACGGAGACATCATAGAAATCTACCGGAACGAATCCAGTTGGGACCTTCCTGATAGATTGGGAATATAATTTGCGCCCTCCTGCATTCTGTAGGAGGGCATACTTGTTTCACTTTAACGTATTCTTGTCAATCTTCCGTCGTCAATTTCGCATACAGTATCACAAAGCTGACGAATATCCTCCGGGTTGTGGCTGGCGATTAATATGGTTTTACCTTTGGATTTCAAACTAAGCAGCAGTTCCCGAATTTCTGAAACGCCCCGATTGTCAAGACCATTCATGGGTTCATCCAGAATCAGGATCGAGGGGTCTTCCATTATGGCCTGCGCAATGCATAAACGCTGACGCATTCCCATGGAGTATTTGCCCACCCTTTTCCGACTTGCCGGATTCAAACCAACGCGTTCAATGGCATGTATTATTTCATTCCTGTCAGCGATTTTTTTCACGCGTGAAAGCAGTCGGAGATTAGAATAGCCATTATAGTTTGGAAGAAATCCGGGACCTTCGATTATCATGCCAACATCATCAGGTACGTCAATATCTTTTCCTATCCGCCGGGATCTGACAAGTATCTCTCCTTCAGAAAATGGCATCATACCTAGAATACACTTGAAGAGCATGGTTTTTCCCGAACCGTTTCTCCCGATGATTCCGTGAATCTGTTGTTCTGCAAAAGAAACATTGATGTTGTTCAGAACACAATTTTTCCCAAAGCTTTTTGATAATCCTTTTACTTCAATGATGCTGTTCATGGTACCTCCATTGCTCATAAGGTTGAGAGCGAGTATATTGATTTTTTGCGGAAACCGTAATAACTGACTCCGATCAATAAAGTAATCATTCCTATCCCAACGATCCATATATAGCTGAGCTTGGGGAACAGAGATACGGTCCGAATTTCATTGGCCCCACTTAGATTGATATAATCCACAACTGTCCATGATGATGGAGAAAAATAAAACAGTGCGGTTCCGGATGCGTTAATCGCCGTTGGGTGCAATAATGCAATTACGCCTCCGATGATCGTACCCCAAATACGAGGCAAGAATAGATTCATACACAGAATCAGCATGCCGAATAGCGCTGTGACCATCCAACGCAGAGAAAAACTAAGCAGCATTGCCTGTATGGGGGTGTATTGCCGTACAAAGACACTGCTTAATTCAATCCCGTACTTCGTTCCTATATCTGTCAGCGCCAAAGAACCCAATGTTTTTCCCCATTGAAGCGTATACTCCAGCTGCGGCAGTACCAACAACAGCGAAGCCAACAAGAACATCAT
Organism: Faecousia sp.; assembly: GCA_051867135.1. Taxonomy (GTDB): domain Bacteria; phylum Bacillota; class Clostridia; order Oscillospirales; family Oscillospiraceae; genus Faecousia. The sequence continues at coordinate 1,872 of JBJDYH010000039.1, forward strand.
CTGATATATCAGCGCTGCTATTATAATATAGAAAATTTGGCCGCCAAGCCATGCCTTACGGCCGGTGCGAACAAACATATAAGGTGTCCCATGATTGATCATTGGTGCATCACAGAATAGGAAGACGGCACCAAGTGCTTCCAACATGCATATATACCATTTGGATGGAAGAAAAGGATAAATCCATGGTCCGATTCCAACAGCCATATCTCTGGAAAAGCTGCGGATGGGCGCAACCATCATAAAATCTTGCATGATGGCAATCAGGATGAATAACACATAGATTTTGGGGTTTGAAAACCATCTTCGAAAATTATCTTTGCATACAGCGAATGCTTTACCCATGTACAAGCCTCCTTTGGACAAGACGGTAGAACAGATAGCCTACAATCATCATGCCGCAAAACGTATAACCGACGGCATACAATATGGAGAGCAGAGGCCCACCCATATCAACACTATGAGTCATGAAAATTCGATATGGGCTGAAATTGCCTTCCTGCATTGCATTGATAAAACCATAGTAGCAGATGATCGGCATCGCCAAAGTTACAAAGAAGTCTGGAAGGATGCACGAAATGGTCAGAGCGATGGTTGCCAGAAGCCCCATAAAGAGGGATTCGCAAACGGCGACACATATGAAATACATGAATGGATTTTCCCCAAGCAACAGTGCTCCGTACGGTGCGATTGAAGCATAGGATAATACATTCTCAGAGGTTCCGATCAATGGAAAACGCAGAAGCAGTATTCCAATGAAAGAAATAGTCGCGATCATGTTTGCTAAAAAAGTATAAAACATCGTGCTGAATGTTTTCGCCCACGCATATGCCCGGATGTTCGTGCGCTGGATGCTGTACCACAAGAAACGATTGCGGTAGTCCTCACAGAACGATGTAGCAAAAGGCAGCGCTGCAACCAGCGAAGCGGATGAACGCCAGTGGAAATAATATATTACGGGTATGCTTCCGGCGGGCGATAGTAATTCCTGAATTTGATCGAAAGACCAAACTCCCCAAAGAAGTACTATTGTTATGTAGAACAGCGGAGATTGCAAACACCGATAGCTATCCATACGCATAGCTCGTCTAAAATTCTTCATTGGCATACCTCAATAGTGAATTTGCCCTGTTATGGCGTCGAACACGATCCATGATGTTTCATATTCGCCTTCGGAATCGCGTTGAGAGATTGCCTGGCAGCACCAAGCGGGCGTTAGTTCATACATGTTTTTTCCTTCAACCGGAAGCAAAATATAGTTGAGCATAATTTCGCGAATCTCAGTCGGGTGCTCGATGATTATGTTCTGGTAATAATTTGAGATTAGATCGACAAGATTCTCAACGGGGATAATTGCGGCAGCATGTGCTTGCTCAACTTCTTCGAATGCTTTAAAGATCCTCAGCGAAATAAACCCATTTTTGGAAACAACGGCTTCCGCCATATAGTTTTCATAGTGGATTTCTGTGAGCGCATATGCTTTCACGCTATCATCCGAAAACACAGGCATGTCATAATCACTGGCGATAAATTGCATTTTCAGAACATAGCATTCATCATCAATTGTCCAATTGTCCTTGAACGCAATACGGTTTTCCTGAATATCCGTCGAAAAATCCGATTGAGACATCAGATCATTTGAAGCATTCTGCAGTTGCTCAGTAGATAAAGCATATACTTCAGTGCATTGTACATTCTCGATTCCCATTTTAGACAGGGCAGCGAGCGTTTGATGAATTACTTCATCCCTGCTGGCAAAACTCAGGTCAGGCTGATGCAAAGTTTCGTCATTCAGAATCCATTCCAGGGCATACAGCTGGGTCACAATTTCACCCAGCGGAGTTACTGCGGAAATCACTCCTGCATTGGTCGTGACATACTTCTCGCCATCCAATTCAAAGCTTTGGGCATCAGGATAGTCAGGGTATAATATTGCATCCTTTATTTTTGCGTCTGGAAACAAAGTTTGGCATACCTTTTGCCCATCCATAGTAAGCAACTGAACGCGAATGATTGGGAGAGACAAATCCCGATTATCCGGAGCACTAACTTGTGCATTTACCTTCAAATTCCCGCCCAGATCTGCAAAAAGATCGGTTGTTGAAGCTGCGTTTTCGGAGTTGTCTTCAATAGAACTCTCCATGCCCGCCTCTTTAACAATTGACTCATCAGCCGAAGATGCAATACTTGCTTCGGAAACGGAACTGGATGCGGATCCAGGCGCTACTTGTTTTTTGCAACCATTTAGGCATACGGTTAAACCGCAAAGAAAAAATAGAAACAGAGAAATGGTTATTGCTTTTTTCATCGTATGCAGCACTCCTTCGATCTAAAAATAATGAACATTTATCTGCGTTAACAGGCATTTTATAACCTTAAAAAGCTGGTTGCGAGCAAACCAGCTTTCAGATTATATTACGGAGTCCAACGGCCGACTACATTCTTGTTGGTTGAAGCACTATTTTTGTGCATGCGGCCTGCCAGGTAATAGGCCTCGCCGGCCGGAGGATTTCCATTGTAGTCTCCCTTGGCGGTTTGACCGTAATAGGTGCATACGGCATAAGCGTCTT
>JBJDYH010000040.1:0-19866 GCA_051867135.1 Faecousia sp.
GCTGCATCTACGAGGGCAGCTGTGCCATCGCAAAGGAGATCCAATCCCTGAAAGAGGCGTAACATTCCCCAAAAATACAAATCGATGCTTTTTCAGAAGAAACCACTGAAAAAGCATCGATTTTTATGTCAGATAGTAGATGGTACACACCCGGCGGCCGAATTCCCGGCACTGCTCATAGGTGGGAAAGTAGATATCCATCCGATCTCCCTTGATGTCGCCGCCGCAGTCCTCCGCCACGCAGATGCCGCACACATAGGCCCCATCGTTGGACACGATGAACATCCGGGTGCCATAGGGAATATACCGGGGATCCACTGCCACGGTACCCCGGTGGACGGTGGTTCCGGTGGCTGTGGCAAAGTCGCAGCCCTCGTCGGTGTGGGTATAGGCCGTGGCCCGAATGGTATCGCTGCCGGAATAGGTCAGCACCTCGCCGCTGGGCAGGTGGATATAGCCATCCTCAATCACAGGGGCCGGATCGGGGCTGGCGACGACCGCAGCCCCTCCGCTGCCCAGGCCGATAATCTCTGTGACCGGCGCTTTGGTCACAGTCTGGGAATGGATAACCCGTTTGGTCTCCCGGCCGTTGACATAGGTCACATCCGCCGTACAGAGCAGTTCCCCATCCACTCCCTGGGTCAGCACCTCCTGGGTGCCTTCCGGAAGGGAGGCATCGGTGCAGTAGCTGACCTCATGCCTCAGTGTGGTGGTAAAGGTCTCCGAGGCAGTGACCACCCGGTCGATCTGCAACACCATTTCGTCATAGGTGGATTCTTCCATACCATGGGAGACCACGTCCTCTCCCGACACATCCAGGTTCAGCCGAAGCAGCAGCTCCCCTACTGTTTCGCCGTAGCTGGTGGCACTCGTGGTCTGCCCATGGTATGTAATGGTGATGCGCTGCATCCGCTGAATATGGATGGTCTGACCATCCTCTGAGCTTTCGGTGGTATAGGTGTCCTGTTCTCCCAGATCCATCCCAGCCTCACCCAGAATCCTTGCCGGATCGGTGGCGAAGGTGGTGTAGGTGATAACCCGCTGCCCATCCCGGATCACATAGGTCTTTGCCAGGGCCGCGGGGGCCATCAGCGCAATGAACAGCATCAGGATCAATACCATCAGCAAAAGCCGGATAAACAGCTTCTGCTTTTTCAGCGGTGTCATCTTCCTTCTGTACATTCTGGTGGCCTCCTTACCCAAGCGGTTGCAGCATCGGCAAGCAGCATTGTATCAAATAATTACATTTTGTTTCTTGCCGTCGCTTCCATGGCTTTATTATATCAAATTATTAGAAAAAGTCAAGTATTTACCGAGTTTTAACTATTTTCTACCTATTTTGACAGATTATTATTGCATATTTTATGTTAACCCTCCTCTGAAATAATGACAGCTTATTGCCGGAAACGACCCAATTCCCCTGTCATATAGTTACAAATTATTACACATTACGTCGTATTATGTAATCTTTTGTTATGCTTATTTAACCAAAAATTATGTAACGCTGACAGCTATTTTTCGTGGCATTTTTCTTCGGTTCGACTCTGTTTTTATCCCCGAAGACCATTGACTTTCTCAAAAAAATGTGCTAAATTTTTTCTAGAAAAGCTGTGATGAAGACATGCTCATTCGGTAAGCTTCCCAGAGAGGGTGCCAAACGCTGAAAGGCACCTGTAACACTGCCGAGTGTGATACCACTTCTGAGCCGCCGGTGGGAAATGACCGGACGGGTGCATCCGTTATCATGCCAATGAGTGACGGCGTTTTGCCGTAACCAGGGTGGAACCGTGGAATACTGCTATGCCTGTATCCCACCCCTGATTTTTCAGGGGGTGGGTATTTTTATACCTTCCCCACAATACAAGGAGGTAATATCCATGTCCGAAGAAGCACTGTACACCTTTGAAAACCCCGAGTACCGCAAGACCTTCTGGCACACCAGCTCCCACGTGATGGCCCAGGCCGTGAAGCGGCTGTGGCCCGAAGTGCAGCTCGCCATCGGCCCTGCCATTGACGAAGGCTGGTACTACGACTTTGACGCCCCCTTCGCCTTCACCCCTGAGCATCTGTCCCAGATCGAGGCCGAGATGAAGAAGATCGTCAAGGAGCGCATCAAGCTGGTGCGCACCGAGCTGCCCCGGGAAGAGGCCATCGCCTGGGCGGAGGAACACAACGAGCCTTACAAGAAGGAACTGATCGAAGATCTGCCCGCGGATGCCGTCATCTCCTTCTACACCCAGGGGGAGTTCACCGACCTGTGCGCCGGCCCTCACCTGGATCACACCGGCCGCCTGCGCCACAACGGTTTCAAGCTGACCAAGTCCTGCGGCGCCTACTGGCGGGGCGACTCCAACCGCAAGATGCTCCAGCGGATCTACGGCATCGGCTTCCCCAGCAAGGACGAGTTGGATGCCTACCTCAAGCAGCAGGAGGAAGCCCTGAAGCGTGACCACAACAAGCTGGGCCGGGAGCTGGAATTCTTCACCACCGTGGAGGAGATCGGCCAGGGCCTGCCCATTCTGCTGCCCAAGGGTGCCCGTGTCATCCAGACCCTCCAGCGCTGGGTGGAGGACGAGGAGCAAAAGCGGGGCTACCTGCTGACCAAGACTCCCCTGATGGCAAAGCGTGACCTGTACCGGATCTCCGGCCACTGGGATCACTACCTGGACGGTATGTTTGTCCTGGGCGATCCCTACGACGAGGAGAAGGAGTGCTTCGCCCTGCGGCCCATGACCTGTCCCTTCCAGTACCAGGTGTACCTGAACCGGGCAAGAAGCTACCGGGATCTGCCCATGCGTCTGGGCGAAACCTCCACCCTGTTCCGCAACGAGGACTCCGGCGAGATGCACGGCCTGATCCGTGTCCGCCAGTTCACCATTTCCGAGGGCCACCTGATCCTCCGTCCCGACCAGCTGGAGGAGGAGTTCAAGGGCTGCCTGGAGCTGGCAAAATACTGCCTGGATACTGTGGGCATGCTGGAAAACTGCTCCTTCCGGTTCTCCCAGTGGGACCCTGCCAAGGCCGGCATCAAGTACGAAGGCACCGCCGAGCAGTGGGAAACCGCCCAGGCTGTGATGAAGGACATTCTGGATCACCTGGGTGTTGACTACGAAGTGGGCATCGACGAGGCCGCCTTCTACGGCCCCAAGCTGGACATTCAGTATAAGAATGTGTTCGGCAAGGAGGATACCATCGTCACCATCCAGATCGACATGCTGCTGGCCCAGAAGTTCGGCATGGAGTACACCGACTCCGACGGTCAGAAGAAGACCCCCTATATCATCCACCGCACTTCCCTGGGCTGCTACGAACGCACCCTGGCCTACCTCATTGAGCGGTATGCCGGCGCCCTGCCCCTGTGGATGATGCCCACCCAGGTTCGTGTCCTGCCCATCACCGACCGTGCCCACCAGTACGCCAAGGATCTGGCAGAGAAGCTGAACGCCGTGAATATCCACACCGAGACCGACTGCCGCAGCGAAAAGCTGGGCTACAAGATCCGGGAGGCCCAGATGCAGAAGATCCCCTATATGCTGGTCATCGGTGACCGGGATATGGAAAACGGCACCGTCTCCGTCCGTACCCGCAAGGGCGAGGACTTAGGTGCCATGACCCCCGATGCATTCATGTCCAAGTGCCTCATGGAAATCGCCACCAAGAGCAAGGACGTATAACAGTTCCAGCCCCATACCGTAAAAAACGAGGAGACTTCTGGCTTGAAGTCTCCTCGCTGCGTTATTTCCAAATGCTTCTATAAATCATATACGGCCACAATCTCACCCTCGCATTGCTCCCCGGTTTCCACAAAGCCCCAGCGCAGATACAGATCCCGGGCGTGGGTATTCTCCGGCTCGTAGGAGAGCCATACCTTTTCCGCCGGGCCAAAGGGGAACGTCCGAATGCGGGCCATCACCGCATCCAGAATCTGCCTGCCATAGCCCTTTCCCTGGAATGCCTTGTCGAGCATCAGCCGCCAAAGGCAGTAATTCCGGGCAATCAAGTCGCTCTCCGCCTCATCTCCCACGGTTCCCTTGCCGATCATCACGAAGCCGATCAGCAGATCCTCGTCGTATACCGCCAGCGGAAGGGCATTGTTTCCCTCATTTCGGGTGGCATAGGCCTCCGCCAGGCTTTGGAGATTGGAGGCCACAAAGGACTTCTGATGTTCAAAGGGCTCCAGGGCACATACCTTCCACACATTTCGATTGGTGATTTCCTCTAAACGAATCATAGCTTCCTCCCATAAAAATCCCATGCGCTTTCTCAGTATGCCAGCATTCATGCCAGACTTCGGCGCATTAGTATTTTTATATGCCGTCCCTCATGCCAGTGTTTTGTTGTTCGGATGGTTTATACTGGTTCATCTTTGGTTTCAAAGGGTTTGTTCCAGGAACCAATCTCAATTAGATTTCCTTCTGGGTCAGCGATATAACAAGTTCTCTGCCCCCAGGGTTCTGTGGTTGGTTCCAGTACGGATGCTGCACCCCCTGCAATTGCATTTTGATATTGCGCATCCACTTCTTCAAACGTATCCACATAAAGGGCGATTTCGCAATGACCATTCAAGCCCTTCCCATATTCGTATTTTCTGCTGGTCATTTTTTCAAAATCGGTTCTCCCATAGAGCAGGAATAAGGTGCCGTCTTTGACAAGGTATACATTTTCGGTATCTTCCTGTTCTTTGATTTCAAAGCCAAGCACATCTCTGTAAAACCGAATCATGGCGCCCATATCCTTCACAAACAGGCCAAATCCATCTAATCTCATGATTGTCCTCCTGAAATTCTCCATTTGTAATACTGACTCGCTTGTATTTCAGAGGCATTACGATCCGCTAGTGACCGAAAATACTATTCAGTATCCGAATAACCTCGTTCACGTCTATCGGTTTTGAGACAAAACCATTCATTCCGCTTTTTGCCGCTGCTTTGCGATCTTCGTCGAAGGCATTGGCGGTCATGGCAATAATCGGAACAGATGCCAGTTCCGGATTATCCAGCTGTCGTATTCTCCTTGTCGCTTCGTAGCCATTCATGACCGGCATCTGAATATCCATCAGAACCAAATCGTAAGCACCGGGCCTGGATTCAGACACTTTCTCAACAGCCTCCACGCCGTTTTCCGCAATGTCAATCCGGAAACCATACTCGCCCAGAATTTCCAGAGCGATCTCCCGGTTCAGCTCATTGTCCTCCACCAGCAGCAGGCGCTTCTCCTGAAAGTCGGAGGCATCCTTGATATGGGGAAGAATGCTGTCACTCTTGACCTCCTGCTGCCCGATGGCAGTCAGCAGGGTTTCACGCAGGTCAGACATGAACATCGGTTTTGAGCAGAACGCTGTCACACCGGCGTTTCTTGCCTCCACCTCAATATCAGACCAGTCATAGGCTGTGAGGATGATGATGGGTGTGTCGTCCCCAAGACCACGGATCTGGCGTGTAACCTCAATGCCGTTCATATCCGGCAGCCGCCAGTCGATGATGTAGGCATGGAAGGGGTCATTCAGTTCCAAGGACTGTCTGGCCCGGAGGACTGCCTCCTTGCCGGAAAGTGTCCAATCCGACCGCATTCCCACCTTCACCAGCATCTTGGTTACACTGTCGCAGGTGTTGAAATCGTCGTCCACCACCAGAGCCTTCAGCCCCTCCAGCTCCTCGATCTTCTCCACACTGCGGTGTTCCGACTGAAGACGAAGCGCTATGCGAATGATAAACTCCGTGCCTCTGTCCTTCTCTGTATGCACCTCTATCGTGCCGCCCATCATGTCGATGATGTTCTTGGTGATGGCCATACCCAGACCAGTACCCTGAATCTTGCTTACCGTGGAGGTGCGCTCCCGCTCGAAGGGATCGAAAATCTTCTGCGCAAACTCCTGACTCATGCCGATCCCGGTGTCCTTCACCCGAATCTCATACAGGCCCTTTCCGTGCGGGGCGTTGGGAAGCTGTAACACCCGGATGGAAACCGTGCCGCCGGCAGGCGTGAATTTGATGGCATTGGACAGCAGGTTCAGAAGCACCTGATTTAAGCGGGTCTTGTCGCAGAACACATCCTCATTGGTCACATCCATGACATCCATATACAGCTCCAGCTGCTTGGCATGGATCTGTCCGGTGATGATGGTCTTGATGTCGTGCAGGATATCCGACAGATTGGCCTCCTGCTCATCCAGTTGGATTTTTCCGCTTTCAATCCGACTCATATCCAGCACATCGTTGATAAGGGAAAGCAAGTGATTACTGGATGAGAGAATTTTCCCAAGATAATCCTTTACCTTATCCGGATTTTCCACATTCGTAATCGCAAGTGTGGTAAATCCCACGATTGCGTTCATAGGGGTACGGATATCGTGAGACATATTGGAAAGGAACGTACTCTTTGCCTTATTCGCCTCCTCCGCCACATGGAAGGACTGTTCCGCCAAATGCCTGGCCTCTTCCAGTGACGCGTTGTATTCACGAAGCTGCGCATTGAGTTTTTCCAGTTCCTGATTCTGGGCACTTGTCCGCTTCTGAGACTGGTATACCACAAAGGAAATTGCGAGTAGAGAAAACGAAACAATCAGCATGACTGCCAGCTGCGATGCTCTACTGATCTTCTCCACACTCAAAAGTCTTGTTCCCATGACCAGAGACTGGTCTATGGAAATGACGATGTGCCAATCTGTGTTGAGAATCTTGGAAAAACTGATGATTTCGTTTTCGCCCGAATCCAACACCACATGAATGGCGTCACTCTTTCCTGAAAGCACGTATTCCCGGAAAGAATCGCTGTCCGTGACCGCATCATGGTGCAGAAATTGCGCGCCCTTGAAGGTGCTGAAGAACAGATACCTGTTTTCAGAATTCGGGAGGTTATCAGAATGGAGCAGGGTTGCGCCTCTGCTGTCGATGATTCTGATTTGCCCGTTCCCCCCAAAGGACTCCATCTTCAGAAGCCCAAGATAGGAATCCAGCTTGTAGTACACGAACAGGTATTCCATCTTCTCTGCGTCCACATCCAGGGGCTTTATCCTTGTTCCAAACGTCAGAATATCCGTATCTTTATCCTGCCGCAGAAGAAGAATTCTTTCTTCCCCCTGCATCAAGGGCAGAAGGTCCTTCGTAATCTGCTTTAATCCCCGCTGGCCGGATCTGTCCAAGAAGCTTCCGTCACCCGAAAGCAGCAGCATATCATATGCGTCGGTTGACGCATCCTGCAAAAAGGAAACAACCCTGTCTGCCGAATGGTTCTCCATATTTTCCAGCGCCACACATATGGTATCGATCTGTTTCCAGTTGTTGATTAGCTGATTTTCGATAATATTTTCCATCTGCACCGCATTTTCTGTCAGAAGGGAAAGGGCCTCCTGTTCGCTGATGTCGTTTATGGAATGCATGGTGCCCGACATCAGAAAATAGGTAAGCAGCAGAGATAGTATGAGAACCCCTGCAACCGTTGATGCTATTTGAAACTGATTCTTCTTCATAGTGGGTTCTCCTCTGTAATTCTCTTTTACTGCACGATTTTCAGACTCTGGGGCGCTCCGGAAATCTCTCCGCCACGGCTCTCCAGATAGCTGATGAACATATCACGGAATGCCATATCTCCGTATGACTTTACCACAGGAAGGTTCTTCACAGCGCCCTTGACCGAAGCCGCGATAAATTCATCCTCAGGCGCAATTTCCTTCCCATGATATTGAATGGAAAGGTATCTTTCCCCTTCCGGCTTCGAAGGATCATACACGACATCAAGACCTGCTAGACCCACAAAGGTATCCTTGTTTTCCTCGAGAATGTCCATGAGCTGTTGTCCTGTGATTTTCACAGTAACGATATTGATATGGTTCGGGTCCTCGACAACGATACCCGCACTCATTCTTGTGGTCATCAGGCTGTCGATGACATTGGCGGTAATAGGGCCTTCAAAGAGTCTGTTTTTCATGCCGAAGCTGGCCCTGCATTGTACCATTCCGATATCTGCGTCTGTGGCATGCAGATAGGCTTCTCCCACAACAACGGCTGTCTCCTCCACGGTAAGCATTTCTTTGGAAGTACCGTAGGACACTTCTTCCACCGGCTTGCTTTCCAGTGCTTCGTCCCTGACACGGTCAGCTTCTTTTAACCAATCCTCTACGGTTATTTTTCCGTCTACAAGGTCAAGGGTTGTGGAATGCATATAGGATTCCACCGCACCGGACTTACCGGCGTAGTTAAAACGGGAAATGATTCTTCCCTGGCTGAAGGTATCTCTTACTTCATCATAGAACGGATCATCCGTGAGATTGCTGTCTTTCAGAAGATTGATCTCTCCGCCGCCGCCCTCGATCATCAGATCCTGGCCTTCCTTGGTGCTGAGGAAGTGGAATATCTCAAGAATAGCTTTCTTCTTTGCCTCATCCTGGGCAGCCTTTTTGGTCATGCCAAAGTAACATCTTGGCATAGAGAACAGGTAATCGGAGCCTTCCTCGTCACTTGTATAAAATGGCATCATACCGATTTCATGGAGGTTATCCGGTGTCTCCGCATTTTCCCGCTCATTGAAACCCTGTGCAGACTGGCATTCAATGGTCATCAGGGACGTGTGGTACCGGTACAGCTTCGCCGTACGCACAGGCGCTCTCATCTGCCAGAGGGAAGGAGACAGGATTCCGTCCTCAAACAGCTGAATCAGCTTCTCCGCGGCGCCTTCCATATGGCCGATCATGCTTTCCTTTCCCTGCTGATAGTTGTCCAGCCACAGTGCGTTGTCAACACCCCTCAGGTAATCGTGGTAGATGTAGGAATCAAAAATAAAGGTCCACATATCCGCCCACTTCACCGTAGGCACAAAGGGTTCAATATCCACCGTCACCTTCGCGTCAGGGTCGTTTTCATCCGGCTCTGTTCCTTTCAGGTTCATAGCCCGCACTTCATTCAGAAGATTCACAAACTCCGTATAGCTGTGGGGGACTTCCAGGCCAAGCTCCTGAAATGCTGTTTTATCATACACGATTCCGTAAACATAAACCGGCCCCGGAAGGAAATACAGTCCCCCATCCTCATTGACACATTCCGAAACTGCCGAAAGATAGAAGTTGTTGGTAAATTCCTCCTGAGACAGATCGTAGAATTTATCCGCGATGACTTTATCATCCATCTGATACAAGCCCTCATACAGATAGATGTCAGGCTCAATATGATGCTCCATTTCTTTCGCAATGATATAGTCCGGGACGCCAACAAGCTCATCCGTCACAATGTCCACATTGGGGAATTTCTCTTCCAGCACCGACTCCAGATCCAGATTCATTCTGCCGCACATATACTGAACCTTAATCTGTATCTTTTCATCCGCTTTCTTGTCTTCCTTCCCGGAACCGCATCCGCTTAGGGAGGCAGTTACCAGAAAGGCTGCCAGCATTGTGGCAGCAATCCGTTTCAGCTGGTTTTTGCTATGTTTCTTCATGATTTTCTCCTTTTTGTTCCTGTTTTCACCGTTTGAACGAAAAACGACACACTTCAACGGTTCAAGCTGTTCTCTCTATTGATTTTCCGCAGATTCCAGACCCAAAACGCTTCGAACGGTCTGCTCGAAGACAATCTTATCAATGGGCTTACGCACCAAAGGCTCTCCCTCTGGGAAGCTAAAACGACCTGGGGCCGTGACTGAGAGGGCGGTAGCCGGTTCGATACCTTGAGAAGTTTCGAAGCAAGGAACGTCCCATTCGCCCTCCACCGCAGCCCCAAAGGGGCTGCCACCTCTCCCTTTGGGAGAGGCATTGGCCATTCGCAGCCTATCGATTCAGGTTCCTTGCAATGGTTTTCACGACCTCATCCATAACAATGGGCTTGGACAGATGACCGTTCATCCCCGCATCCAGCGACCTCTGAACATCCTCCGCGAAGGCGTTGGCAGTCATGGCGATGATGGGGATGGCGCATCCGTCCGGTCTGTCCTTCATCGTCCGGATTGCCTTTGCTGCTTCATAGCCGTTCATGCGGGGCATCATGATGTCCATGAGAATCAGGTCAAAGGTGCCGGCGCTTTCGCTGGCAAAGATCGCCACCGCATCCTGTCCATCCACGGCTCTGATCACCTGCATTCCGCATTCCTCCAGCTGAATTTCCGCGATTTCTGCGTTGAGATCGTTGTCCTCCGCCATAAGCGCCCGAATACCGCGCAGGCGCTCCCGTATATGGGGCAGTTCCTGCTGGTCGGCGGTTTTCTCGTCGGTCAGTTCCATGGGCAGCTCTACGGTAAAGGTAGAACCGACGCCTTTTTTGCTCTCCACGGTGATGGTGCCGCCCATCAATTCTACATTCCGCTTGGTGATGGCCATGCCCAGACCGGTGCCCTTATACTGGGTTCTGGCGCCGTTGTCCTCCTGGGCGAATTCCTCAAAAATCCGCTTCAAAAATTCCTCGCTCATACCCACGCCGTTGTCCGCAATGCGGTAGCGGACAACGATATGCCGGTCATCCTCTCCGGGGCGGTAGTCTGTTTCAAAATGGATGGTGCCGCCGTCGCCCGTAAATTTCACGGCATTGCTCAGGATATTCACCAGCACCTCCCGAATCCGCACGGCATCCGCCAGCACATAGGGATTTTCCAGGTTTGCTCTGCTCACTGTAAATGTCAAATCACGATTGATGAGGAAACCGTTGGTGATATCCAGCACCGCATCCGTAACTGTGGTGATATCGACTGGCGTGGGGGTGTATCTGGTTTTCCCACTTTCAATGCGACTGATGTCCAGCACATCGTTGATGAGCGTCAGCAGGTGTTCGGAACTGTCGCTAATTTTCTCCAGACAGTTCTGAATCTCCGGCTTGGGCTGCTGCTTGAGAGCGATGTTGGTAAAGCCGATGATGGCGTTCATAGGTGTCCGAATGTCATGGGACATATTGTTCAGGAAGGTGGTTTTGGCAATATTCGCGCTCTGGGCCTGCTTAATCGATTCCTCTAACCGGGTGTTATTCTCTTTCATACGATTGGCATATTCAATGCGTTCTTCCGCAATCGCACGCATATTCCGGTTGTTTCTCAGTGTCAGAAAAATAACCGTACCAACACTCAAAAGGACAGCAAGCAACGCCACCAAAAACCACGGATTGTTTCTGACAAACTGCGCCAGGGTGACATCAGGCTGCGCATAGTGGGTGTACTTTTCCACAAGCTCGTCCATAATAAGAGACTGATCCGCCTTCAGGCATTTGTTCAGAATGCTGATGAGCGCATGATCCGTCGTTGGACGGATCGTGACGGACAGGCCGACGGCAGGCTTATTGACAATATGAAAGATCAGCTCCCCCTCCGGGTTCTGATTGACGAACTTCTCCGCCATGTAAGTGTACACATAGCAGGCATCTGCCGTTCCGTCCTTGACGGCCTGCATGGCATCGTGCCGGGTGTCATAGGGAATCGCCTGAACATTCTCCGCTAGATCGATGTCGATTCCGTCATAGAGCTGATCATAGGCAACCGCAACAGTGTGGATCGTGCCCTGAAAGTCCTTTTTTGTCACCCGGGACATGGTTAGATGAATATAGGGGTCTGTGGAAATTCCGCTGTCCTCCTGCAAAATCGTATTTCTCTCCGGGCTGATATCCATATAGATATCCACCGCGTCGGTCATTGCCCAGTCATAGTACTGCGTCCTGTTCTGCGCTACCATGACGGTATAGGGCAGCCCCGCCATCTCCATCAGATAATCAAAATACTCGGGAATGATTCCAACCAGTTCTCCGTTTTCCACATAGGAATAGGGATCTCTGTCCGGCTGGGCGCAGGCGGTAATGACTTTTTCGCCGGACTGCACGGCACGGATATAGGCCTGTTCCTCCTGGGTAAAGGAGAGTACGCTCTCCAGATTGTTGGTTGTGTATTTATAGTAGAGTTTATTTCTCCAGTCGCCCTCGTTTATGTCCATCTGCTCGATGCCCTTGTTAATCTCATCCAGCAGCTCCGTATCTTCTTTTCTGACGATGACGTAGAATTCTTCCAATGCAAACCGTGCCACCACTTTTTCACCGGTGTGCTTTCTCAGGCTGCTGGCAACGATTCCATCCACTTCGCCGTTGCGGAGCGCTTCTGTCAGTTCCGCTTCCTCGTCATACTCCACGGCGTAGTAGGTAAATCCTTTTTCCCGGGCCAGAGTCGCCAGATCATCATTGCGGCTGTTGGCTCTCAGGACACCGATGGTCATTCCATCAAAGCTGCCGTAATCATTATGCTGATAACGGCTGTCGTCCGATCGGACGCACAGCTCCGCGAAGCTCGTGCCGATGGGATTGGAAAAGGCAAATTCCTTCTCCCGCTGGCTGGTTTTCCTTGCGGAGGTCACCATGTCGATCTGCCCGTCCCGGAGCATCTGCTGCATATCCCGCCAGCTGTCCTCGTAGCCGACATACGCATAATTCAGATTGGTGTACCTGCGAAGCAGCTGCAAAAAATCAAATCCATACCCGCTGCCCTGTGGCCCGTTTTCGCTCTGATGCAGCTCATGATACCCCGGAAACGCGAAATAGCCAACACGGATGGTTCGCGGCCCTTCCGCGGAAGCGGTCATTGGGCAGACCGCCGTGAGCAGTGCGGTAAGGCAGAGGATCGTGACCAGCATCTTTCGGATTATGAACATTGAACCTTCCAGCCTCTTCTTCATACCGTCCCCCCTACTTTTCAGATTCCAAATCGTAACGACCACCGTCTTCGGTTCATCGGACGAATCCAAAACGGCAATACTCCTCATTTTATATTTATATATCATACCATTTCTCTGGCATTCGCACAATACAAATTTTTACAAGAAATGTTATAATTTCTATTTATTCATGGTTTTTTGTTGCTGTGGAGACAGAATACTGTTTATTGTACATCTTTTTGCAGATTTACGCAGGCAATCCAGCAAAAGAAAAGGCATTGAATACGCTACTTGTCCAGCGTGTTCAATGCCTTTTTGCCAGAAGCTATTTCCACATTATCCCAGAAAATCCTCCCAATCCGAAAAGTATACGAAGTAAAAATCACATTCATCACAAGAATCCGGATTGTCCCCATTATGGCGGCACAGCTCACCATGGTGGCTAGGTGTTACGATTTCTTCCTCTTCCTGCATATCAACACCTCCAACAGTTCCTGTATATCTATGGCATCATTATATGTCTTTTATCGTAGATATGCAATACCGCAGATACAAAATATAGTTTGTACTGTGGAGGTGGTATTGTGATCAGCTATGAGCCGCTCTTTCAAACTATGAAAGAAAAGGGGATTACCTCATATCGGTTATTCAAAATGGGATTTCCCCAATCCAACTATTACGCCATGAAACGTGGGGAGAATATTTCTACCCATACAGTTGATGTCTTATGTAAACTATTGGATTGTGATGTTGCTGACATCATGCGCTTTGTGCCCGACGAGGGCTAGGGCTTGTTATCACAGCATTATGAAAGAATCCCATCAAAATGTAAGGAGACTTCCTCGTGCGAAGTCTCCTTTTTACATTCGTGATGCAGACAAACGAAAAGCACTTGCTGTCACGTTTCCTATTGGGAACGCGCAATCTTTGACAGCAAAACAACCGTCTCGTCCGTGCTTCGTTTTGGTAGGAAATTTCCTTCCATGTCAAAGCACACATCACAGTCCGCTTCGTTGCTGTCATTATAATACATCGGGAACTTAAAGTGAATGGTTTTTATCCATTGTCCCGAAGATTTTTTGTGGGGATAAAGTTCTATTTTTTCTATCAACTCTTGAATCAGCAGCTTTTTGTCGGCGTTGTCCATTACATCGAAAAGCACGCCGAAGGATTGGAGGATAGAGTATACTTGCTTCTTGGTCTGGTTGGCTTCAATGATTTTCTCCATTTGTGCCTCGATTTTCTGAATCTGTTCCTGAATATCTACTATGTCCTCCAGAGCCTTCTCAAGCCGCTTGTTGAGCCGCTGCTCCATCAGGTCTGCGGTTTTGGCTGAGTAGTCCAGCGCATCCAGTTGCGCTTCCAGCTGTGTGACCAGTCGATTGAGCCGTGCAAGTTCTTTTTGACGGGTGGCTATCTCCTTTTCCATCTCTGACACATCTGCCTTTTCCCCCAAGGCAGCATCCACCAGATTCTCAAAGTTTTTGTCATTGACCAAAGACTTGATAATCTCTGTAATGGCTCCCATGAGCTTGTTTTCGCTGTAATTCTGAGGGGTAGCGCAATCCCTCCCAGTTGCAGCGGAACTGCTGCGGCAGGCATAGGAATAGGACATAGCGTAATATGTGCCGTCTGGCTTTTTCTTTCTGCCGTTGTGGATGCCGTACATCGGGCCGCCGCAGCTTGGGCATTTCAGGATACCAGACAGGAAATACTCATGCTCCTTGTCGATTTTCTCCTTGGTTTTGGAATTGGCTTTCCGCTTTTCTTGTGCTGCTTCCCACACTTCCAAAGACACAATCGCTTCGTGCTGACCTTCTGCGATGATGATTTTGTCCTTGTCGGTCTGCTTGATGATGTGGAACTCGTTACGTTTCCCCTCAATTTTTGCGGTGGTATGTCTGCCAAAGGCTATCTTGCCCGCATAAACAGGATTGTCCAGAATATCCTTAACAATACCCATGGTAAACTTGGTTAAATACCCATTAGAACGGGGGACTTTCTTATATTTCTTGCTGATTTCCTTGGCGATTGCGGAGGGGCCGTAAGCGGTATTTACATAGAGGTCATAGATTTCTCGGATGACCACGGCTTCCTCTTCCTGCACAATCAGCTGCCCATTTTCCAGCTTATACCCATAGGGGGCAAAGCCGCCGTTCCAGCCGCCGCTCTGGGCTTTCTGCCTTCGTCCTGCCATTGTCTGAGTGGCAATGTTCTCACGCTCAATCTCCGCAACGGCAGACATGACCGAAATCAGCAGCTTTCCCGCTTCGGCAGAGGAATCAATACCATCATCCACGCAGATTAGATTCACACCATAGTCCTGCATGAACTGGAGGGAACTTAACACATCGGCAGCATTACGACCAAAACGGGACAGTTTGAACACCAAAACATACTTAATATTGTCTTTTTTGCTCTCAATATCTGCCATCATCTGCTGGAATTGCTTTCGACCAGCAATGTTCTTGCCAGAAAAGCCAGCATCCGAATACTCGCCCACCACGACAAAGTCCCGATACTTGGCATAGTCCAGGATTCTTTGCCGCTGGGCTTCAAGGCTGAACCCCTCGGTTTGCATGGCAGTACTGACACGGGTATACAGGTAGACACGCTCTTTTGCTCTCATTTTTCCTACCTCCAAACTATTTTTGATTATTGTAACTCAAGTAGGAAAAGAAAGGAAGCCCCAATAGAAAGAAAAAACGGGAAGGGTTGCTTTTTTGCAGCCCTTCCCGTCTTTCCATTTCTTCTTCAATCTGGGGGTAGTACTTCTTGTATAAGTAAATAATGAATTTTTCTGCACTCTCTTTTGCTGCTTTCTGCTCAGCTGTCATCTTCATAATATAGCACCTTTCATAATTTTTTAGATGCTATATCATAGGTGAGCGCCCCCCTAAAACGGCGGGTAAAAATAAATATTTTTATGCCCGCAAAATTTGGAAAACCAGAACTATAATATATGTTTTGACACTTTCGGAGCAAATTAGAAAATTGATGTAATATACGAAATACCGAATGAATTACCTACTTTTTGAGCCACTTTCCTCTATAATATTCTTGCAATATTATACAAAGGAGTGGTTTTATGAGTTTATCAATCAAAACAGACGGCCAGCCCGAACAACGAGGGCTGACCTGTTCGCAAACGGAAGCATTGTACTTCCTGTTCTATCGTTCTGACCAGTATCAGTACCATTTTCACTTCGCCTACCGTGACACAACAGGCGAAAAGGAGCGGTTCTGTGGGTATGCGGGAACACTATTTACGGGTGATGAGTCTGATGAATCGTTTGACGGCGATTTTCCAGAGGGCGTGGATATTTATGTCACCCCCAACGGCTTTAGCAATGCCTATCACCGACAAGGCAAATATTTACGGGGGCTTCAGAATATTGTGGTTGACATAGATGCCCATGGGGCAGCCCTTTCTCCCGATGCGCTGCATGACCACATAGCCGACTTTGAGGAAAAGCTGCTGGAACGGCTCAACCCGCAGCCCAATTTTGCCCACCAGACGGGGCGTGGGCTCCAGCTTTGGTATTGCTTTGAAGTGTGCAGCATCAAGCTAAAGCCCATTGTAATGGGAACGGCGAACGGCATCATTTCGCAGATTCGGCACATTATGAGGGAGTTGGGCGAGGATATTCTATCCATTGATGAAAGCGCCTCCAAAAAGCTGGAAGGGCTTTTCCGACTGCCCTACACCTATAACACCAAATACCACGGTTGGAGTGATGGAAAACTATTGCATGAAGATGTTAGGAATATCAATGAATTGTTTGCGGAAATACATGATTCTGGATGGGATTGTGGGGATTTCTCCCGAAACGGAAATTTCGGGCAGCCAGTTCCCTTTGTGCCAAAATGGGCAGACAGAAAAAGCAGGAAGCCCCGCATGAAGCAGGGCTGCGCAATCCGCAGGGGAGATTACACGCCATGCTTTTTTCATAGGAAAAAGTTCTTAGAATACCTGTTAAAAACCAGAAATATGCACGATGGAGGCGGCAATCGTGAGATTCTTTTGTTTGCTATGTACCATGTAATGACCAATCTGCTTGACAGCACCGAAGCGGCACAGGGATACATACTCGAACTCAATGCGTCCTTGCCCGACCCGCTGAGCGAATATGAAATAAAAGGTTGTATTTTCCAACAAATTGACAAGTATCACTACCGTTTTCCGAATGAAAACTTCTTAAAAATAGTCAATGCTACAGATGCGGAGCGGGAATACTTTCGCTCTCTCAGCAAGAGGAAAACTGTCCAGCGGGAAAGGAGGAACAAGAAAGAAATGCGGGATACACGGATTCGTGACCTTTACGCAAGCGGTATGGCGATTTCGGCAATCGCCAAGGAAATCGGCTGCTCCCGCCCCACAATCTATAGCGTTTTGCGAGAGTGTAAAGTGTAAAAAATATGCTGTAGAATAAAAGAGTATTATCTAGTGATGGCTGGGACACATAGCTGTCCCAAAAGGGGGCAAATTGGTGTCCCAATTCCATATTTGGCTCGGTTATCGTCTATAATAACAGTATCAGGAGTTTACATAAAACTGCTGCATTGACCTGAGTAAGTCGCAAAACTGCTTCCTCGGTGACGGGGAACAGGAGAACAAATAATGAAAAAGCAAAAATTTGATAATGATGTATGAAATATTAAGAAGAGGGCAGAAATGCTCTCTTTTTGTTGCGTATATTGAACTTTTAACGGGAATGGTGATGCCCATGACTGTGTTCATGCTCAGGCTCTTGTCTGCGCTGCATCCAGTTAACAAAAGTAACAAAGGCGTTGTGCTCTTGCAGGAAGGTTTTCAGGCTTTGCAGCTTGTCTCGGAGGGTGTCAATCAGGGTCTGCTGCTCTGCAATGTACGCTTCTGCTTGTGAAAGCTGCCATTCCAGTTGCTTGCACCGCTTGTCAGCTTCTTCTTTGGCTTGCTGTCGGATGGCCTCGGTCTGAGCCTCGGCAGCAGCTTTTTTCTGCTCAGCACGCTCCCGCTCGGCGTTGGCGGTTTCTGCGGCTTTCTGGGCAGTCTGAGCCGCAATACGGGCGGTTTCAATGATTCGCTCGCTTTCTTCGATAGCCTGAGCCTTAACTGAGGCAGCTTGCGCCTCCGCAGCGGCTTTTTGCTGCTCTGCCCGTGTCTTTTCCTGCTTGGCAACTATGGTGGCTTCCTGTGCCTCATAGACGGCGTTTAGGGTCTTTTGTTTTATTCTGTCAGTTTCTTCTGCAACTCTCTGTTTGCGCTGCTCGGCGGTTTGTACCAGCTTTTGCGCCTTTTGCTGGGCATCTGCCATGACTACGGCATAGCCGTCTTTCTCCATGTGCTTCAAACCGTGGGTTTCCTCCTTGATTTCGTAGCCCAGCCGTTGGAGGGTGGGGTTTTGGTACTCATGGTGGAACCGCTGGTAGAAACGGGCAAGCTGGAAACCTCCTGCCTGTTCTGCCTCGGCTCTGGTGTCTATGCGCTCAATGCCGTCTTGGGCTAAGGCTCTGCCAATAGAAACTTGTTTAGCAAGCCCACGGGTGCAGTCGGCTTCTGGTTGGAAACAGATATGGAGGTGGGGTGTACCCTCGACCTCTGAAAAGTGAATGACAGCATACAGGATGGTTAAATGGGGATAGTCCCGCTGTAGGGATTCCACCCACTCATGGTATACGCTTTCAAACTGGGCATGGAGTTCCGTCTTTCGCTCCTGTGAGGTTGTGGCTGCATAATATTCGCCGCCGATGTCCTCGTGTGTGCCATATTGCAGAACGGCTTCGTAGGCCAACTCCCCCTTGCCCTGTGAAAGTGTACCGTTGCCCCTGTGCCACTCGCAGTAGCCCGTTTGAATCTGCCTGTCCTTGCGCCGTTGCTTTGCGTTGTACTGCTCAATAACGGGTTGAAAGTGCTGGTCTGTGTACTCCTCTATGGTCAGGTGCTTCCCGTCCTGCCCCCTCAAACGGTCTATCAAAATCACATCATTTTGAATTAGTTTTGGGGTTACATTTTTGGAGATGGCACGAATGCCGTCAATGTTCAGGGAGTGCTTGGGGGCTAATCTGCCCGCGCTCATACTTGCTGCAATTTTCATATTGAATCACCTCTAATCTTGTGGAGTTTTAATAGTAATATAGACTAGAGGTTACTTTTCTGCTGAAAACGGCAGAAGGGCTCAAAGCCCGTTTTGACACTACGCATCAAAACTTTTGAGGTCTGCCGACGGCTTCTTCAAGGGGGTGCCCCCCCGCCAGAATGGCTCCCCGCAAGCCACCCAAATAGCAAAACACACCAACCTGCAGGCTGGTGTGCTTTTCTATTTAGATGGCTCCATTTTTTGATTGAGTACAGCGTATCGACGAAAAGATATTTATCTCTCGTAAAACGCTATAATTGCTCTGTTCAAAAACGCAGAAAAACCGTCACAGTATTTTTCATCTGTTACCTGTTTGACATTATCATCCAGATAAATCTGCGCCTGTGCCAGCATAATTCCCTTTTCGTCCTTTAATTGCAGCATCTGCTTGACAACAAAGCCATATTCGCCAATCAGTTCTCGAATATCAAAGCTGCCTATTTCCATTTCCCGCTTTTGGAACAGCTTATCAAGAATGTGGTGAATTCTCTTTTGGTAGCTCTCGAGAACTTCTTTGTCCACAGGGTTTTTTACGGATGTCATATAGTGATCTTTTCCACCATACCACTCAACCACTTTTGCGTATTGTCTTTGTACATCTTCTGACGACAATGCTTCCACATAATGTGCTTTCCATTCCTCTATAGAGCCGAACTCCTGTATGGCGGAATCCCTCAAAGTTTGCGGCATATGTTCACACATAGCCTGGAACAGTTCTTATGATTCTTCCCTATTAAAAACCGTAAAATCCATAGTATTTGCTCCTTTCAGCGCAATATCGATGCTGCTTATCAATCGCTCTATGCGTTCTTTTTCTTTAACAAGCATCTTTTTTTGCATTTGTAAAATAATATTTCTGTCAAGAGCAGGATTTTCCATAAGTTCTTTTATGGTATTGAGCGGAATATCCAGTTCACGGAAGTATAGAATCTGTTGAAGTGCCTCCAGAGCCTTCGCATCGTACAATCTATACCCAGCTTCGCTTTTGCCCGTTGGATGGAATAAACCGATTTCGTCATAGTATCGAAGTGCCCGTGCACTGACACCTGTCAACTCAGACATTTCCTTTATCGTCATCATTCGGAAAAGCCTCCTGTCTCTTGATGCCAATACTATAAACCTTTCCGCCGCGTTAAAGTCAAG
>JBJDYH010000041.1:0-4417 GCA_051867135.1 Faecousia sp.
AAAAATCAATCAAGTTTCAAATTTACTTTTCATATTTTGGCGAATGGCGGTTTAGCTTGGAAATACAGGCTTTTCCGCCATTTTCCGTTCGGAAGATACTTGGCATATCACAGCACAACACGGCAGGTTTTTTCGTTCAAAAGTAGTACGAAGGTAGTAAATCGTGCCCTTACTACTAAGCGGCCTTGCCTTCGGAACCTGTCTGTTCCAACTGCGGCACCTCTGCACGGAGCTTTTCGATGCGGTCCATCTCTGCCTTGGCTGAGTTACCGTCTGCATGGGCGTAATAGTTCAGCGTCATGGTGATATTGGCATGGCCCATGATGTATTGCAGCGTCTTGGGGTTCATACCCTGGTTGGCCATGTTGGTGCAAAAGGTATGGCGAAAAATGTGCGGCGTCACCTTCGGCAGTGGCGCATCCTTGTGTGCCTTGTTGTACTTCTTTACAAGACCCTTGATGGCACTCTCCACATTGGCGGCAACTTTCGGCATTCCGTCCTGCTTGAGAAACAGGAAATCAGAATAGCCGTCAACACTGAACGGGGCAGCCTTACCACGTTTCATCAGGATTCGCTGAAATGCCTGGTATGCCTTTTCCGTCATGGGAACTTCCCGGCTTCCTGACTTGGTTTTCGGCGTTTCGATATAATAGCCATTCTCCGCATTCCGCAAAAGCTGATGGTCAACCAGAATCATCCGTCCAGCAAAATCCAGCTTGATGGTCAGGCCACAAAATTCTGAAATACGAAGCCCCGTTTCCAGAAGGATGATGATCTCATCCACATACTTTTCGTATGTAGGATCGTTCTCCGCAAATTCCAGCAGGCTTTTCGTCTGCTGGGGTGTCAGCGCCTGTTTGGGTTCCCGATCATCTTCAATGACAGCATCCAATGCAAAATTGAATGGATTCTTACGGAGGTAATCGTCCTCGATGGCGGTAAAGAATGCCGCCCGCAGGGAGCGCTTAAAGTTGTAGATGGTCTGAAAGGCGAACCCTTTTTCGCTCATCCGTATGGCCCATTCCTTTGCGTCAGACGGCTTTACCGTGTCAATGCTTCTTGCACCGATAGGGTCGTTCTGCAAAATCCCCATCAGGTAATCCCGGCTTTTCTGACCGCCGATCTTCACATTCTTTTTGTGGCTGTTCTGCTTGGCATAAAGCTGGCAGACCGTCATTTTTTTGCCGATGGTGTCAATGCCGTCATCCAAATCCTTGCGGATCTCTTTTTCTTTTTCCCGCAGGGACTGGTCATCCCTCTTTCCGGCTGGGGTCTTGTCCGTTGCTACCAGCTTCCATGCGTAGACAAATTTGGCCTTGCCGTATGCGTCTGTATATTTATATGCGTATCTTCCGTCTTTTCTCTGGCTCTCTCCAGTTCTTAAAATTCTTCCTCGGTTATCGCGTCTTTTCTCTGACATGAGTGAAGCTCCTTTCCGTTCCGGAATGAGCCTTGATACGATATATAACCATATTATACAGCATTTTCGGCTCAATACAACTGTGCGAAATCAAATTACTTCCAAAGAATCAATGACCTTTTCAAACTGCTTCCGCTTGATCTGGGCACGGTTTCCGTTCATAATAAGCCAGCTCGCATCCGGGTTTTCCTCAGCCAGCTTACGCAGCTTCTTTTCTCCGATGCGGAAATACTTGGCAGCTTCTTCGATGGTCAGTGTGTACTTTTCCCAAATAGGAACATCGTTATAATTCATAATGAAACCTCCTGTGAATATTATTGATTAGCCGGAGAAAGCCGCTCATGCGGATTCTCCGTGTTCTTACCTGTTTACAGTTATCGTTTGGTATCCTGCTTCGGAATGACCTCATAATCGTAGCCACGGCGCTGGCCGCAGTAGGTGCAGGTATCTTTTTCGGTGGCATGAGGATCAATGCGCCTTACGATATAAGCATCCGTGTTCCGGTAGTTTCTGACGCAGGTACCGCACAAACAAAGTATGTTCTTCTGTTTAGGAGTCGGTGTAGGAAGCAGGCCGACACTGATGGCCAGTGCATGATCCACACCCTCCATCACTTTATCCGGCAGTTTTCCGATATACCGTGTCAGGCGGCGCTTGTCAAGCGTCCGGATTTGCTCCAGAAGGACGATAGAGGGCTGTTCCAGGCCGTTTCCCTCTTTCAGGTAATAGTGGACCGGCAACAGGTTCTTGTCGGCAATGCGGCTTGTCAGCGGTGCCGCAATAATCGTAGGACTATGCCAGTTTCCCACATCATTTTGGAGAATCAGCACCGGGCGATCTCCAGTCTGTTCGGAGCCGATGCCCTTTTCCAGTCTTGCGAAGTAAATCTCGCCGCGTAAATATGTTCTGTCCATAGATATGGCCTCCTATTGTAGTATTTGGCGACTGTGCCGCCTATGTAAGCAGTCAAACGACAGAGGGCAGAGATCCCCTTGCCGTTTGACCCTGTAGCTTTTTGAAAACCAATTTGTCCTCGACACCCCGGTTTTCTATTGGGAAATCATCAGACGGCTGACAGCGTATCAGCTCCACGGGTATCTCAACCCCCGGTAGGTTCTCTACAAACGGCTGCCCCCATTGCCTGCGACGGCTTCCGTGCCGAAAAACACGTATCACGCTCGGACTGTGGCTGGACAGGAGTATCACCCCATTGCCGGTCATGGCCACACCGGGAGCTGCCCGGTGCTTGCAGCAGGCTGTGGTTCGCTCCGTATCGGGATTCCGAAAAGCACAAAGACGCAAATTCTAAAATGGTGAGATCTTGTTGCTTCATCCTTCCGATACCTCATGGCGCAGCCGCTGCGGTGGCTTATGCTCATCACAATGACAATGGGAAAGTATCTGATGAATGGGTATTCACTTGTCAAGGAACAGACCTGTCCACCGCTGTTAAGCGGAAGTCAGGTGAAGCCTTTTCGGGTTCTTCACTTGTTTCCTAACTAAACGGCCAAAAGTTAACCCTATGGAAAGAAATTTCTTAAATTATTTTTCGATTTTCTTTCCAAGTGCCATAATCGCCTTGTCAACGCTGTGTTTTACCGCTACTTTGGTGCATCCCTCCATTTCTCCGATCTGCTCATAGGTATAGTCTCCGAAGAAGTACAGCACCAGACGGCGGCGTTGGAGTTCCGGAAGGGTAGCAATGGCCTTATGTAAGTTTTCGCTCTGAATATGTTTCATCACGGTATCTTCCACGCTCTCCTGATTCCTGGCGGCTCTTTGATGCAGAGAGCTTTCCGTCAGGTCGGAGTGTTCATAATGGTTGTCCACCTCGTTCAGGAATGACAGATCATCCAGTTCAAACCTGTCCAGCGTGGCATAAATGCTCCGGCTGACCTCCACACACCGCATTTCACCGGTACTGTCAACGAATTGTACAAAGAAGTGGGGATGTTCCGTATGGATGCCCACCGTAAAAAGCTCATAGGGGTTGTCCTGTGCCTTGCGTCGCTTCGGTACAGGGTCCCGTTTTTCCGGATATTGATTTTTCATATCTCGTCGTTCCTTTCATTTTGTTTTTGGGTGAGTGATTCCAACCAAAATGAATGGAGGCGGCGAGTGGCACCGGCGCAGTCCGGCAGGTACAAAAAAAGAGCGGCGGCTAATGCGTAGTGCAAAAGCTGTCGCTCTTTCAAGGCTATTTCGTTCCATAAAAGTACCCCCACAATCAAGATTCCAATGGCAAGGTAATTGCGTTTGCCTTGAAACCTTATCGCAAGGGTGTGTGATGGCAAAATTTAACGTTAGTTGAATGTGTGATGGGCGGTTTTGCCCGCAATTTCTCCGTTCTGATGGTTGCTTACGGTTTGTTTTTCCACGGTTATCCAAGCCCGGTCTGGAGCCGCTGGTTCGACTGTATGAACGGATGCTTCTTTCCGTCATGCCACTTACCTCCTTTGAATTTCGGGTAGCAAAAAAGCCGCTTCATAACACTGAAAAATCAGTGAATGAAACGGCTTCTTTGATGTCCATATCATTTTGGATGGTACAATTATAGCATGGCTTCTTTTGCATGTCATCGGCAAAACTCTGCCATCTTTGTGCCAATTTATTTTCGCCAGTCAAAACAGTCATCCTTGCCGGAAGCTGCGGCTGTCTCCCATCTATGGGAAAGGGCGGCAGCGGGACTATGCCCGCTACCGCCCATCCGGATAAGATTATTTTTATCCGCTTTGCCCGTGCGGGTTCTGAGAGCTCTGTATATTTACCACCTGCCCGTGAATAGAACAGGTATGCATCAGGGTCAGGCGTTCCATCACGAAAAGCACTCAGATACTCGTTTTTACACTCTCCTCCTTAATATTTCGGCAGAATCAGCCGCTTTTCCACCACCTCGGCCACCAACTGCAAAGTATTCTGGTAGCCGGTTTTCTGCAAGATATTCTTGATGTGGTACTTGACGGTATTTAGCGTAATATCCAGATCTGCCGCAATCTC
>JBJDYH010000042.1:0-4402 GCA_051867135.1 Faecousia sp.
TGTGGAATTCTTCCTCAATATAAGAAATCAGGGTGAGAAGATCCATGGAGCTGATGCCCAGGTCATCTCCCAGTTCACATTGTTCCGTGATTTCCTCCGCTTCTGCCATGGTGGAGAAAATGCGGATCAGTTTTTCCAAGACTCCCTGTCTGTTCACGTGGTATGCTCCCTTCGGATGATTTTTCCGGTGCTGGTACGTTCCAGAGGTTTGCTGTGATAGGTTACCCTGTGGATGTGGAATGCCCGTGGCATGCTGCAGTGGTATTGTTTCAAAAACAGCTTCACTTCCTCGGGGTTTGCGGTATAGACTTCCATGCATATGGTATTGCCACTGCCGAAAACCCGGCAATCAAGCACGGCGGTACATGTTTTGAAATAGGATTCCAGCTCTGTGGGATTGAGCTTTTCCCCATTGGACAGAACAATCAGCTCTTTTTTGCGGCCGGTAATGTAATAATAGCCATCCGTATCGCAATAGCCCAGATCCCCGGAGTGGAGCCAGCCGTCGGTGATGGCGGAAGCCGTTGCGGCAGGGGCTTTGTAGTATCTCTCCATGACCGCAGGGCCTTTGAAGAGCAGTTCCCCATCCTGGGCAATGCGGCACTGCAATTCGCTGCTGAGGGTTCCGATGGTATTGTGGTGCGCCGCATCCCACTGCCCCCAGGTGCCTACGCCGGTGGTTTCTGTCATGCCGTAGCCGCTGTCGATGGTGAATCCATGTTCCATGAGGAAGCGGCAGACCTCCGGGTTCACGGATGCGCCCCCTACGCAGATGCGTTTCAGCTGCTTCCCCAAATACTTTTTTTGGACTTCCTCCTGGGGCAGATGCTTCAATAGCTTCACAAGGCTTTCTACCATCATAGGTACAAGCAATACATAGGAGGGGGACAGCGCCGCCATATCCTGAAACAGGTGCATAGGGCCTCTGCCTATGCATAGAACCTTGTGCCTGCAGAGCATGGCGAGAGAGCCGCGCAGGCCCGAGATATGGAACAGGGGCAGCACAGACATGGTTCTGTGGGTATCCGGGGCGGTGAAAGCCCCATCCGGGCTGCGGAGGCTGCTAAGAAGGTTTGCGTGAGACAGGACGGCTATTTTGCTTTCACCGGTGGTGCCGCTGGTGTATAGCATAACAGCGGTATCCTCCAGGCGAGGAGTGGGGAGCTCCGAAAGGGAGGCAACGCTGCTGCCCCTGATTTGGGAATAGGCATAGCAGGGGAAAACCTGGCTGAGGTCTGAAAAAAACGCTTCATCGCCGCAGATCAGGGAGATATCCGCGTCTTGGCACTGCTGGAGCAGAATTGTCCCAGGCAGATCGAAATTCATGGGAACAGCCACATTACCGCTGGCGGTAATGGCGAGAAAGCTCACAAGCCAGGCGTAGCTGTTGGGCCCAATCAAGGCAATGTGCTTGCCGGAGATCCCGGATGTGACGAAGAAACCGGCGCTGCGCAGGATATCCTCCGCAAACATGGGGTAGGGGATGGAGGTAACTTGCGTGCCGTCGTAGATTTCAAAAGCTGGTTGGGACTGGGGGACGGCTGTAAACTGTTCAATCAGTTCCAATATGCAATTATTCTGAACCATAGGTCCGTTTTCGCTTTCTATATATCATTTTGTGGATCTGCTTCATCAGGTAGCAGAAGGATGTGATGATGATGACTTTGATCATCAAAGCCAGAATGAAGCCCATGTTGGGATTCGATTCGGTCATTTCGATCAATACGTACCAGGGAAGACACTTTTGCTCGATGCTATGGATGCACAGAACCCAATAGGAGTATACACCAATGCTGCTGAATAGATCCAGGAATTTGTTTTCTATCCGGCTTGCGGAAACGCCCAGCATCAAAAGCGCGGTTCCTAAAAGCATTACGCCAAAGTAATCCACAGGGAAACAGGCGAAATCTCCGTAGCACAGGTCGAATTTTCCCCAGCATGCGTAGAGGAAAGCGTTAATCCCCAAAAGAATATACATCCACCTGTGGGGCAAGCCACGCTGGAGAATCTCATAGCGCTTGAGCAGATAACCGAAATAATAAAAGCTGGTGGCGATCAATCCATGGGGAATGCAGTAATAGGTGAAGTCCAGCTGAAACAGTCCGTATCCCAGTAGAGCAAGGGACAATGTCACAAAAATCTGTACCCAAGTATGTTTTATTTTCAGGATCAGGTTCAGCAGGTTGCTGCCCCAGAAGGCTGCCAGAAAAAACCAGATAATGGCGCAGTGGGAGAGCTTAATGCCAAACAGGATCTTTCCGGGAATGGGAAGGCCCAAAAGGAAAGCAAGCCCCACAGAGATAACGGTTCTTATTGTGGATTGCCAATTGTGCAAGAGGAGATACTTAGAGAAGGACATCAGCGTTACAAACGCCATCATGACAAGCAGATAGGGAACCAGTAGGGACTGCGCTGTTTTTTTCAGATTTGTTCTGAGGGATACAGACTTGGCACCGTATCCGTTGATGATAAAAAATAGAGGGATAAAGGCGGTTTTCAGCAGATCCAGCAGCAAAAACAAGGGGGAAAACCATGTTAATTTTTGAACGTCAAATAGTAGCGCAATGTGACCGAATATAATGACACTGATTGCGATGCCTTTGATAAGATGAAAATTGCCTAGATAGATTTTTGAGGAATGTTTTGACAGCTCCATACCATCCTCCAAAGTGTATTTGACTAAAAAATCACAAAATAGAAGTATCTTAAGAGGACAGCCTCTCAAGAACCGTATGACATTGGTTGACCATCTCCAAACTGGGAAGGGCAGCTTCATTTTGGGTTTTACGCTGATATATTTTTTAATGGTAGCATATTCGACAAAATTATGCAAGGGGAAATATTAGAAAGTGCGAGAAATGCCAATACGTCCTCTATTTGATAGCACCCTTTTGACTTATCAAAAACTCGCCGTAATGTTTTACATTTCGGGGGGTGTCTTATGGCTTTGGGTGAGATGCCAGGCGGATGGCCATTGAGCGCTTACTTTTGAATTTACTCACTGAGAATACCGGTTTCTATAGTTCGGGAAATCCAAATAGTTTTCTCATCAAAGGAATTCGGTAAAACATGACTGTGAATAAAAGAGGAAGGCCTGCACCAATCAGAATATAAAGACTTCTTCCATAGCCCAACGCATCCTTCCAATGGTTCAACGGAATATGCATAAACATAATGGGGATTGTTGACTGTCCACACAATGACAAAAAATTGGAAACCACATCAAACAGTCTAATTTTCATCATCCAATGAATTATTCTAACGATAACCAGTCCAAATGCGCACGGAATGAGAATTGCACTGACCAATTCTCTATAATAAACTGGTTTCATATCAAAATAGTACAGTATATGATCCATCCCATAATTAAACCCGCATAAAATTGCTAATAAGACCGCAACAAGGATAGCCACGATATCAAAATGACGATTGTCATCTTTTAATAGTTTATTAATCTGATCCTTGAAGTAAAATCCAACTGCCAGATAAACCAAAATCAGCAGTGACACATCTAAATTCCAAGGAATACCTGGCGATTTGAGCAGTCCGACAATCTTATTGGAATCAGCAAACATAATAATCATATTGGATTCCATTATCGCCGCAATTCCCGCAATAAGGATTATGAGGATTTGAGCCTTTCTCGGTATGTATCTTGTGACAAAATAGAATAACATTTGTGCAAATAAGAATGCAGTGATGTACCAATACACACCGCTTATGTACCGCCCTCCCCACAAAACGGAAAAAAGCCTCGTTGGAGAAAAATCACGTCGTACCATTAATACATCAATAAAAAGATAGACCCAATACGGTAACATTAATTTTCCGATTTTTCGTTTCATTGATGCAATGCCCAATGATTTGTTAGAAATAAAAAAACCGGAAATGATAAAAAACAACGGCATGTGGAAGAGATAAATCAAATCATGCATCGTCCCTGCAGTAGAGTGTCCTACGACTACCAGAATAATCAGAAGGCCTTTCATTATATCCATATGCTTTTCACGTGTAGCTTTTTTTCCTTTAACCATATCTGTATCCTGATTTTGTTTTGAATCAATCATTTGCTATCGCGCCTCCATGTAATGCATTACTTCATTTTGCGTATTTGGCGATGCTTGGATGCTTCCCCCCTACGGATTGCGTCACGCAGAGGGGAGCAATGGTAAACCATACTTATTCAGATATCAGGAATATTAGCTAAATTGGCGAAAGAAAATGTTCAATCCATTTCCCGTTCGAACAGAAGTTCAAGGCTTGAAAACCCGAATGGAAGGAAGTAATGTCATGCATCCATTCACGATTATGCACGATGCACCTTATTTGTCACAGATTTCTGCGGCTGTATCGGTCAGGCCAAAGATGAGCTTTGCAGAATCTTCCGCAATGGATTTTTCAT
>JBJDYH010000043.1:0-4391 GCA_051867135.1 Faecousia sp.
ACGTCCTTCAGGAAGAGGGCATTATGTCTGCTCCTGTTTTAACCTTAAGGACAAATTGATTCTTGGATTGTGTTTGGAGAGTGAACTATGAATGAACTAAAGGCACTGGTCTTCGACTTGGACGGTGTGTTGACCGATACAGCCGAGTTACACTATTTCGCATGGAAGCGCCTTGCCGATGAGCTGGGTCTTGCCTTCAATCGGGAACAAAATGAGGCGCTAAAGGGAATCAGCCGGCTAGGATCCCTTGAGATCATTTTGCGGAATAATCAAAAATGCGATGTCTATACACGCTTGGAGAAGGAAGTCCTTGCCAACCAGAAAAACGAATACTATAAGGAACTGATCGAAACGCTGACAGAGAAGGATGTATTGCCGGGAATCTGTGCGCTCCTGAGGGAGGCGAAGGCCGCTGGACTGAAATTGGCTGTTGCGTCTGTTTCAAAAAATGCTCCCCGAGTTTTGGAAAGAATTGGGCTGACGGATTATTTTGATATAGTTGCAGACGCCGCAAAGATCAAACGTTCAAAGCCCGATCCGGAAATCTTTGTAACCTGTGCGGAACAGTTACAGGTCGATCCCAGGTGTTGTATTGGTCTGGAGGACTCGCAAGCGGGTATTGAAGGAATTCTGGATGCCGGAATGTTTGCGGTTGGCATCCACGTGAATCAAACAGGTAGGGCACCAGATTGGATGGTAGGATCGACTGCCGAGTTAACGCTGAAGGGACTGCAGGATCAGTTCGCGGCAAAATAAGTACAGGAGCGAAGAAAATGGCTTTCTATTCAACGGATCGCTTTAGGGGTCAGGAAAATGCATATATTTTGAAAGAGACGATCTGTAACGAGAACACACAAAAACGTTATGAAACCGTGATGTGCCTCGGAAACGGCTATATGGGAATGCGTAGTGCCTTTTGCGAAACAGAGCGGAACCAAGACCGTCTGACATTAATTGCGGGACTATATGACCAGCAGCCGAGTGAAGAGGAGGAACTGGCTCCTTTGCCGGATGTAACTCCAATCTCTCTGCAAGTGAATGGTACGGAAATTGGTCCGTTACATGAGGGCGCAATGGCTTATCAGCGTTCACTGAATCTGGAGAACGGTCTGCTGAGCTACTCCTATGACTATGCACCCGAGGGACAGAAACCGTTAGTGTCGGTAAGTCAGCGGCGTTTCGTTTCTATGGAGCAGAAACACCTGGCTGTTTTTGAAACCGTGATTCGCGCCCATCAGCAGGTACAGGTTGAAACTACTGCGTCAATCAATGCACGCCAGACGGTGGACGGGACGCAGCACTTCTTCGAGGAGGAGCGAACGGTCCTGCCTGGGCATTTGCTTTGGTACGGGGGAAGAACAGTTTCCAGTGAGACTGCTTTCAAAGTCGGTGTACGTGTGAAGGTGTTTCTGGATGGTCAGGAGCTTCCGGATGTTCAGCGGTACGCAACGACCCGCCGGCTGGTCTCAACCCGGACAGGCGTTTGGTTGAATGCAGGCAGCGAGCTGCACATCGTTCGTTATGCGCTGTTTTATACGCAGCATGATCCACAATGGGGAAACCAGAGCGGGGAAACGATCACTGCGCAGATCCAATCTGAGATGGATCGCATTTCAGTCCAGTCCTTTTCAAACCTCCTTCGCAAGTCGGAAGAGGAATGGACAAGAATCTGGCACCACTGTGATATCACGGTTCAAAGCCGGGATGAAAGCGAGAACCTGAAGATCAGGCTGGCCATATATCATATGATGATTATGTGTCCGGCCCACGATAGCCGGGTAAGCGTTGCGGCAAAAGGACTGACCGGCATGAAATACGCAGGCCATGTGTTCTGGGATTGCGAGATTTTTAATCTTCCGTTTTTTACCTATACAGCGCCTGAGGCGGCGAGAAGCATTTGTACCTATCGGTATCACACATTAGAGGGCGCACGGAATAAAGCGAAGTCTTTTGGCTTCTCTGGCGCAATGTATCCCTGGGAATCCGCAAGCCAGAAGGGTGATGAGCAGTCACCGCGCTTTAAGAACTATTCTCCTGATAATACACCGCGGCGTGTGACCTGCGGTGACATTGAACATCATGTTGTTTGTGATGTGGCATACGGAATTTATGAATATGCGCGGGTAACCGGCGATCAGGAATTTATGGAGAGCTGTGGCTTGCAGATTCTGTTTGAAACCGCTGATTTCTGGCAGTCACGACTGAACTACAATCCCCAAAAGAATCGATATGAAATCCTGCAGGTAACCGGACCGGATGAATACAAGGAATACGTCGATAATAATGCCTTCACCAACTATATGGTTGCATGGAATCTGCGGACAGCTCTTATGGAAGGGGAGAAGCTAAAGCGGGAGAATCCAATCCTGTTCGCGCAGCTGAATGCGTCCATTAGCCTGTCGAGGATCATGGACAGGGTTCGGGAAAAATTGCCCAAACTGTACTTGCCAGCGCCCAATGAGGAAGGCTTGATTCCGCAAAACGATACTTATCTGAGCCTGAAGAAAATTGACCTGACGAAGTACAAGACAAGCTCCGTGAACCGGCTGATTTATCAGGATTATTCTTTGCGTGAAATCGGTCAGCTGATGGTATCCAAACAGGCGGACTTGATCCAGCTGATGGCACTGATGCCGAAGCTGTTTGACAAAGAAGTGGTAATGCGGAATTTTGATTTCTATGAAGATAAATGTATTCACGATTCCACGCTATCCAAATCCACCTACGCATTGGCAGCCCAGCAAATGGGCGATACCCAGCGGGCTTATCACATGTTACAGGATGCACTGAATATCGACTTTGGAGAGAATGCGACGCTTTGTGATGAAGGAATCCATGCGGCAAATTGCGGAGGCATCTGGCAGACCGTCGTGTTTGGTTTTGCGGGGGTATCTGTGACAGATCAAACGCTCCATTTGCAGCCAGCGTTGCCCGATGAATGGGGTCGACTCTCCATCCGCCTGTTTTGGCATGGGTGCGAGCTGAATATTCAGATCGACAAATGTGCTGTTACAGTGGAAGTGATGAACGGAGTACCCGTTTCTTTGAACGTCTGTGGACAGGAGTTACTTCTGAAGGATCACGGGCGGATCGAATATGTCCATTGAGGGAGAAGTAAGAGATGGATCCGAAAATTGAAGCATACGGAAAGCAAATTGCAGAATACGCAGCTCAAAATTACTCCAAATGCCTTCGGGAGCCGGAGGGAATTCTGAAGCATCCTTTTATTGTTCCCGGTAGCTGCTATACCAGCGAATTGTGGGATTGGGACTGTTGGCTAACGAATCTGGCATTGCGCAGCATTGCTGATGCTCAGAGCATTGCTCCATATGAAAAGGGATGTGTGCTGAACTTTCTGGAGCATACAGACGCAGAAGGCCGTATGCCGATTTTTGTGACACCCCGCAAGACTGCACTGACGGCCTTTGGGGCAGGCGAAAAAAATATACACAAGCCATGTTTGGCGCAGCATGCCCTATTTATCTCAGAGCAGAGCGGGGATGCAGAATGGCTGCGTGAGCACTTTTCTTGTATTGAGCGCTACATCGGCTGGTATGATCGGTTCTGTCTGCATGAATCTGGGCTCTATGTATGGTTGGATGATTTTGCTATTGGCGTGGACAATGACCCCTGCACATTTTACCGTCCTCCGAAAAGTTCTGGCTCAATTTATTTGAATTGCCTAATGTATATGGAACTGAAGGCAACTGCAAAACTGGGTGAGCTGCTGGGAATGGCGGACAAAAAAGTCCTTTATGAAAAGAAGGCGAAATATCTTCAGCAGGCGATTCAGGAGCAGTGTTGGGATGAGCGGGACGGGATTTTCTACAATGTGGATACCAATCTGCTGCCCGTTGATGAAACACAGAAGCTCCATTCAGGATGCCCCCGTCACTGGACGACCCTATTGCAGCGTATTGAGGTCTGGGCGTGTTTTATGCCCATGTGGGCCGGAATCGCAACGCCGGAACAGGCAGAGCGAATGGTGAAGGAGCATTTTCTCAATGAAAAGACGTTCTATGCACCTTACGGCGTGCGCACCCTTTCTAAAATGGAAAAGATGTATGCAATTATTAAATCCGGAAATCCTTCCTGCTGGCTGGGACCGATCTGGGGCGTTTCCAATTACATGGTGTTTGATGGACTGTGTCGATATGGGTATAAGGAGGCCGCAAAAGAGCTTGCAGAGAAAACAATTACTCTGTTTGGTCGGGATTTGGAAGATTGCGGACAACTGCACGAATACTACGATCCGGAAAGCGGCGAAGGAGTCAATAATCCGGGCTTCCAGAATTGGAACTTCCTTGCTGTCAAAATGATTTCGTGGCTGAAATCACCTGAATGGCAAAGCGCCACAAAAGAAAAATAAATGGAAAGATTGGAGATGCTCC
>JBJDYH010000044.1:0-4388 GCA_051867135.1 Faecousia sp.
TACTCCCCCAACAGTAAGCCTATTTGACAAATTCCTTAAGTTAATGACATTGCCCCCACAAGGGAAGGTTACCGGATCTCGCCCACGGGCTTGCTGAACCGGCTGTAATAGTAGTCCAGCAGCTGGCCGATGGTATCGAAGTAGTGACCGCCGCCCATGTACTCCATGCACCAGTGGGGATCGTTGGGGTCGTTGCTGAACATGATGATCACG
The DNA here is from genome assembly GCA_051867135.1 of Faecousia sp. Classification (GTDB taxonomy): domain Bacteria; phylum Bacillota; class Clostridia; order Oscillospirales; family Oscillospiraceae; genus Faecousia. The sequence goes on from JBJDYH010000044.1 coordinate 214, forward strand.
GCGTTGTGTTCATCCTGGGGAACGATCTTCACAACTGAATACCGTTTCAGATCCAGCCCTTTCCACAGATACCGGGACAGATCGTCGTTTGCCATAGCCTTGCACCTCCTTCCTGAAGCCAGTGATTATTGTCCTTTTTGTCACGCTGTCCACAGGTGTAGACTTGCGTGTGTATCCACAGGTATATAGAGAGTAGTAGTTTAACGAATACTATTTCTATTTTTTCCTTATGGTCTACACCGTTGGGACAAGGGACAAAAAGGACAAAACTGCTCTACGAGGCTTTTTCATAGAGACAGGGGTTGACGAGATAGACTTGTCCGGCGGGTCTGCCTTTGCCAGTGGGCGCATTACTGCCTTTCATAGCGATGTAGCCATACTCAGCAAGATGATTCAGCACAGGCTGAACTTCGTCAGCAGTTTTGAAACTGCGGCACAGACGCATAATATCCCGCCGCGTAAATTCCACCAGACCATTCTTACTGATAGCATCCAGCAGATACTGACTCTGCTTTACCAGTGCATCCGCTCCCATAAGGGAGAACGCCGCTCTGGAATGTTCGGTGAAGTAACGGCCTATGGAAATAGCGTCCTGCATGGTAGCTTCATCCACAACCAACGGTGCAGGATCTTCCAGAAAAACGTCGCTGCGGATAACAGATGCCCGGCACAGCACTCCGGCAATTCGTAAGACTGCGCCCACCAGCTTGCCTGCCCAGTCAGCAATATCCACATACTCGGTCTTGAGCTTGCGCTCCACCTCCCCGGAGAATTCCTCCAGCAGTCTGTCTGCTCCCGGAGACAGGGTGATTTCTTCTGGTTCAGCCTGCTGTTCATCCTCCAGCAGATTGCGGATCAGTGCAGAATAATTCCGGGAGACCTCCGCAGGAATGGGTTCCGTGCGGTATTTTCGCTGGCCTACGATTGAGGTGGGCATACAGTACAGAAAACGGGCGGTCAATCCACGTCCCCGGAAAGTACCATTCTGCATCATGCCGGATAGCACATTGGGCTGTACAGTGAGCAGCACAGTCAGGGCTGGATTCATGATGCTTTCGCTGTTTCTTCCGATACGGTCCACACGGATGCAGTCTCCGGAGTGTCCTTTCAGCATGACATCGATGTTGACATTTTTGCTGTAAATGCCGGACAGCATATCAAAGATGCCACCCTCGGCAGATACGATGGCTGCTTTACCGCCACCCTCTGCCAGAACGGAAGTCAGCTTTTCCGTGGTGATGTCATCTACATACAACCGCATAGGGGCCTTTTCCTTGTAGAGGGCAATCTGCTGTGCCAGCTGCTCCAATTCACTGTCCTCAACTTTGCCCTTGGCTGCTTTGTCCTCCAAAGTGCGCTGTCGTCGCTCCAGGATACGCTTTTTCATCTTACTGGCTTCCAGTTCTGCGGCATTCTGCTTGTTGTACTCTGCTTCAAAGGCATTGAGTGGCCTGGTCATGAAACTTATAACAGCGGACTTCCGTTCTGAGGACTCCGCTACGATTACCACGAACAGATTCAGTGGTTCTGTCCAATCTGCCTTTCCACGAATACGGAATTTTCCCTGCTCGCACAAAGCAAGGATCGCCAAAGCGGCAGACGCACTCATATCCACCGGAGTCTGGGTGCTCTCCGCCACCGCAAGAACATAGTCCCGGACTGTGAAAGGAAGTGCATCCACCGGAAAAGCAGGGAGAATGGCCTGGGTGAATGGAATAGGAGTTTCCCATTTCACAGTGGAAAGCGCATTGTAAGTAACAGGGTCTTCATATCCGGGTGTTCTCACGACTTTGTTATGATAGAATCTCCGGGCGCTTTTCCAGATCCGATCCAGTTCTTCCTGCTCAAGTGGAGGATCACATCTCTCTGCCAGCGCAAGAAACATTTGTAAGGCTTCCGGAGTATCACCCCAGCGCTTTAAGATTTTTCCTCCCGCTTTAGATAGCGTGCTGTTTCTTCTTCCTACCGGAATAATTTCATCTAATCTGGCAAAAGCTTGGGCAGATGCTTCCCTGGCAATAAACTGAGTCAGTGTCATGGTTCCAGGAAAGAAAAAAATCTGTGTGTCCGGGTTGCCGAAAAAGAACCGCCCAGCATCCAGAGCGTTTTTATCGAAGAACGGATACATGGACTGCGCCTTCTTCATAAACACTACATATCCGTCAGGATCTGTAATGGGGTCAATGAAGAAAATGGCATGAAATCTGGGCCGCGTGGATTTATCTCCTTTTGGCTTCATGTGGTGACGGCTGGTCGTGACAATACAACGCACATCCGGAAACATAGCTGGGATGTCTTCCACGGTAATCCACTCAGCTGGTATATCCGAATGGTCATTGTCGCAGTCAAACACAGCGGTAGCTGTCTGAACGAAATTCTCCTTGCCACGGCGATTTCCTGAGAATTGGATCAGAACATGATCGTGGCACAAAAGAGGTTTCAGCTTCTCCGGAGTATTTGCCGTCCCAATGTGGGGATACAGACAGTTTTGGGGATTGCCGCACTGATCTGCATAGCAAACAGTAAGAGAGATATTCTTCTCATCCATCAGACATCACCGCTTTTGGACTTCGCCCGGAGCCAAGCCTGGAAACCTGCTACCGGGATTAGGATACGAGTACCGATGCGGAGCGTGGGGAAATCCGGCTCTTTCACCAGTGCATAGGCCTTGGGCAAACTGATGCCCATCTGCCGGGCCAAATCCTGCACACTCATCGTAGATTTTTCCATAATGATTACTCCTTCCTTTGTTTTGTGATCCACCTACAGCACAGAGACCGTATTGTTCCCCTACGGTGTTCAGCAATCTGCCTGGCTCCGGTTGCCAGCCATCTTCGCGCAGTTCAGATGCCATATCTATGTGGGTGGGTTTCAGTTTTCAAGGTACAGTCAAACACAATTTGGTATTGTGTTTGGCCGTATTATACGCTATACTATCACCAAAAGATATTTTCTATTGGTGAGGTTTGATGGGAGAATTGCGTTATGGAAAAAAGAAATTTTGAACTGTACGAGTTTGGCGGTCTGAATGACAACAAAAAAATAACCGCAGCTTTTGCACACTATGAGGTGTACAAAAGCTGCGATGATGTTCGTATATCGGCAACACTTAACGAAGGAGAGCTGCCCAAGATCAATGAAGGTTTTCGGACGAATGGGCAAGTGCTTTGGGTATCGCTGTGCCAGCTTTATGATAAATTGATACTAACTCCTGATGAGGAATCCTGCGAAATCATCATTGACTGGTGCAAAAATCATGTTCATCCTTATTATTTTTATGGGGATCCGTATAATGTCTATGATTGGCATCAGAAAGAGGACTTTCAGCATTGGGATCTTACTGTTAACCTGTTGGGAGATTTTACTTTTCCTCTAAAACAATTTGTGGCAGATCTTTACAATTTATACCGGAATACCCAGATAATGATTGCGTTCCACAATACTATGCAGAACCTTGAACTGAGCAAAAACATGAGACAGTTGGTTGAGGGGATGTCTGGATATGAAAGCTTTTTCCAGATATCCGAAAAAGAGCAGCTGGATTTGATCAAAAAGTATATCGATAAACATATTCCTAAGTTTCCAATGGAATTGGCGGTTGGCTTTGGTGGTGAGTTCCAAATTGTTCCCGCATTTCAGTCTGTTTTCGATGTGGCCTATTACGCCATGGCGCAGTATGTATCAGCTTCTCCTGACTATCCGCTCCATTGGGGTGGCAGAACCGGAATTGCATACTGTCAGGGCTGTGGAAATATTTTCATCAAAAACGGCAATCGGCAGAAGTATTGCGATGACCCGGAATGTAAGAGGGAACGGGATCGACGCAAGTCCAAAGATTACTACTATCGAAAAATCCAAAGGGAAAAAGACGAAGAATGGGCATAAATTCCCGCTAAAAACCAGTAATACTAATTCCGCTCGCCGTCTCCACAGGTAAAACTTTTCCTCTATTATACCAAGGCGGTCAATCTCTTTGCTGTACAGCAAGAGATTGGCCGCCTTACTTTTCTATTCCGATCAGTAGTTTTCTTTGCGCACTTCAAAATATGCCTGGGGATGCTTACAGACCGGGCAGACCTCGGGTGCCTTGGTGCCGACGACCAGATGACCGCAGTTGCGACACTCCCACACGGTGACGCCGCTCTTTTCAAAGACGGCCTTCGTTTCCACATTCT
>JBJDYH010000045.1:0-4365 GCA_051867135.1 Faecousia sp.
CAGCTGCTTGCTATTTTTTAGTTTTTTCCTGGTCTACTTGACAAGGGGCGGTTCATTGAGAGCGGGGATTTGTGTTTGCGGTATGATAATTTGTTAATGTATTAGCTCATTAACATATTAACATATTAACTGTTAGCCGTAGTAGCTCCACAGGCAATACCAGCCGTCGCCTTCCGGCTCGATGGCGAAATCAAAGAGAAAGCGTGCAATCGTTCCATCTTCCATGACCTTGGCAATTTCACAGCCACAAGCCTCAAGCTGATGGGTCTGGGCATCAACATTAGATTTTACAAATCGTTTGCCGTCTGCCACAGAACAAATATGCCGGGAAACACCGGGATAATATCCATCCCGGAGGCCAGGGCAGTATTCATAGCCTAGGCTTACAGCGTAGTCGATGGCGTACTGCTTGAGCCAGGCCAGCGTCGCCTCCGTGAACTCCTGCGTATCGCACCAGCGGCACTTCTTTACCGGGCAGCCGTCTACGGTGGTATCCTCCATGCTGTGAGCCAGCTTGTCGGTATATCCGTCCGTGTAGCTATTGCCGCAGCGCTCACAGGTGTGGACGGTGCAGCCGCCTGCCTGACAAGTGGCTTCGCTCTGCGTTACGGTGTAGCTGTGGCCGAGAGCGGCGGTGTAGTCCCGCTTGACGGTGCTGCCGCAGGAGCAAGTGTATTCCGTATAGCCCTGAGAAGTGCAGCCCGGCGCCACCGTGTTCGTTGCTTGGTAGCTGTGATTATGGGCGGGAGCGGTGGTCTGAGGCTCGGTGGGCTTGGGCTGCGTAGCTTCAGGCTTCGTCGCCGCAGGCTCAGTAGCCTTGGGGGTGGTAACAGGCGGCTGGGTTTCCGCCGGGGTGGTTTTCACCGGGGTGGTATCCGGGACGGTAACTTCTGCCGGGGTGGTTTCCAAAACCGTGGTTTCTACGGGCATAGTTACCAAAACCGTAGTTTCCGCCGGGGTAGTATCCAGAACAGCCGTAGTTTCCGCAATCGTAGTCACCGCAGGGGTGGTATCCATAGGAACGCTCCCCATAATTTCGGACGGGGTAGTCTGCTGGGCATCCGTTCCCCTTACAGCACAGCCTGCCAGCATCCCGCCGGTGATAACCGCAGCCAAGCCGGTACAGATAACCGCCTTGCCAAAGCGCTTCATAACAGTCTTTGCAATCTTTCTTTCCTTCATTTTCATCCATTCCTTTCCTGATATTCGGATTCTGTGTAAACTCATGGGTGGAATCCCAAGCCCCCATCCGGCATTGGGTTTCCCGTGCTGTGAAAGGGAAAATCCTGTCTGCGACGGTCGCAAGCCCATGAGCTCCCCTGCTTTACTCTGGGGAGTGTCAATCGGCGGTCAATGCTTCTGCCAAGGCCATAGTAACCGCAGCGCAGCGATGAGCCGCGATGTTTTCAAAAGTGGGATAGTCCATTTCGGCGCTGTCGTCCGCCTTATCGGAAATAGCCCGCAGTACCACGAAGGGCACTCCGTTTCTCCATGCGCCATGGGCAATGGCGGCGCCCTCCATTTCGGTACACAGAGCGCCGGTATCGGCTACAATTTGGGCCTTTTGCTCTTTGCTGCAAACAAACTGGTCGCCGCTGGCTACTGTGCCAATTCGGCTGTGACCGGGATTGACGGCTTCGGATGCGGCAAAAGCAAGAGCCATCAGCATTTCATCCGCAGGGAATTTCCGCACACCCAGACCGGGCACCTGCCCTACAATATAGTTATCATTGAGTACATGGCAATCGAAATCGTGATATACCGCATCCATGCTGATAACAAGATCGCCAATATCCAGCTCAGCACACAGAGAGCCTGCAACGCCGGTATTCACAATATGGCTAACCCCAAAGCAGTCGCACAAGCACTGCACGCACAGCGCAGCGTTCACTTTACCCACACCGCACTGCACTACTACGCAGGCAAGCCCTTTCAGATTTCCGGTATAAAAGACCATACCGGCCTTTTCCACCTTCTCCATATTCTCCATAGATTTGCGCAGGGTAGCAACTTCTACCTCCATTGCGCCAATAATTCCAAGTTTCATAGTATTTTTCTCCTTATTGCGGATAATTCAAACGGTCTTCCGTTATATTCTCAAGCAATGCGGCATACCGCCTTGCCCACCACTTTGCCGCGGGCAAATTCATATCCAGATAGTTGCCGCAGTCCCTGGCGCTGGCTCCGGGGATGTCCCCCTCATAGTCAGCAATAAACGCAAAGCATTCCATCACAAGGGGAACCATATCCCGGGCAGCGAAGTCCCCTTTCATAAGCAGATAAAATCCGGTACGGCAGCCCATAGGGCCAAAGTAGAGCACGCTGTCTTTCCATTGGGCATGGTTGCGCAAAAAAGTCGCCCCCAAATGCTCTATGGCATGAATTTCCGCAGTATTCATAACCGGCTCCTCGTTGGGGCTGGTAATACGAAGGTCAAAGGTAGTAACGGTACTATTCCCTACCGGGTCTTTTCTGGACACATACACGCCCGGTTGAAGACGAATATGGTCAATGGTAAAGCTGGTAATCTTTTCCATGTAAGTTCTCCTGTACTTTTTTTACCATAATACTCGAAACCGTCACAAATTGCAAGAAAAGCGGAATATTTTTTACTTCAATAGCAATATCATGGAAAACTTCTTGCGTTTTTAAGGAAAAGGTTGTAAAATAGGTATAGGAATATGCATATATCTCATATTCCATTTGTGAATTTTCTCAAAGGAGGAATTACTTATGGATAATAACGGCTTTGATCCGCAGCAGAACCCTGCTAACCAACAGCCTGTATATGATCAGTCTGCTTATCCCCAGCAGCCTGCATCCCAGCAGCGTCCTGCCAATGCGCAGCGCAGAACCACGCAGCAGCGGCCCGCTGGTCAGCAGCGTAGCGCCGCTGACCGCAACCGTCGCCCTCCCAACTCTCGACGCAAACGCCGCAGCAAGATGCAGATTTTTAAAGAATCCTATCTTCCTATGATTTTGCTTGCTTTAGCGGTTATTCTAATTGCTACCATTATCATTACCCTTTCTTCCAATTCCAAGAAGCGGAATGAAGCCGCAAAAGCCTCCAGCATCAATGCCTACCAGTCCGAGCAAGCCTACCTGCTTCAGCTTGACCAGGAAGCAGCTTCCCTAATTCTTGAAGCAGACAAAAAGGCCGCTACCTTTGACTATGACGGCGCAATCGAAGTGCTGGATAGCTTTTCCGACGAGGCCAGATTCAACGAATTCTCCCAGCTTGTGCAAAAGCGAAATGAATACGAAGATGCCAAGAAGGCAATGGTAGAATGGTCAGACCCAAGCAAGGTTGTGCATCTGTCCACCCACCATCTGATTGCGGAGCCTGCCCGTTCCTTCTCTGATACGACTTATAAGAGCACAATTAAATACAATTTCATTACTGTGGATGAATTCAAGAGCATTCTCCAGAGCTTGTATGACAACGATTATATTCTTGTCAGCATGGATGATATTGTAGAAAAAACTACCAATGCTGACGGCACGATTACCTATTCCCCCAAGTCTCTCTACCTGCCTGCCGGCAAGAAACCCCTCATGATTACCCAAACCCACAACGCGCCCAGCTATGTCTTTGACAACAACGGCGATGGCGAGCCGGATTGTGTCAGCGGGTTTGCAAGCCGCTTGGTGATCTCCAACTCCGGCAAAATAACCAGCGAATATACCGACCGCAAGAACAACAAGAGTACCGGCGACTATGACCTTGTCCCCATTCTGGAAAGCTTTATTGAAGAGCATCCCGAATTTTCCTACCGTGGCGCTCGTGCTACCATTGCTGTTACCGGCCGCAACTTCCTCTTTGGCTATCAGACCAATCCTTCCATTCGTGACAGCAAGGGCGCTGATTATTATGAGAGTCAGGTTGCTCAGGCTACTGCGGTTGCTACCAAGCTGAAAGAGCTGGGTTACGATTTTGCCTGCTATACCTATGGTAACAAACGCTATGGCGAGTTGGATATCGCTGATATTCAGAAAGATTTGAAATCCTGGAAGGCTGAAGTCGAGCCGATTCTTGGCTCCGTAGACACCTTTGTATTTGCTATGGACAGCGATATTGCCGCTCCCGGCGAGAGTTACTCCGGCAGCAAATTCGAGGCTCTTACCGCCGCCGGCTTCTCCTACTTTGTGGGCTTCTGTGATAGCTCCGAACCTTGGATGGACATTTACGGCAGCTATGTGCGTCAGGGCCGCCTGACTATCTTTGGCAGCCGCCTGATTACCGATCCCGGCCTGTACGAAGATATCTTTGATGCAGTTTCCGCTAAGGATCAGAACCGCAGCTAATTTCATAAGGGGCTGTAAAAAAACAGTCTGCGAAAAACGGAGGATTCCAGAGATGGGATC
>JBJDYH010000046.1:0-4358 GCA_051867135.1 Faecousia sp.
GCTATTGCCGTCACCACCTCCGACTACGACCGGGAGAAGCTGCAGGAGCGTCTGGCCAAGCTGTCCGGCGGCGTAGCCGTCATCAAGGTGGGCGCCCAGACCGAGGTTGCCATGAAGGAGCAGAAGCTGCGGGTTGAGGACGCTCTGAACGCTGCCCGTGCCGCTGTGGAAGAGGGCATCGTGGCTGGCGGCGGCACCGCTCAGGTCAACGCCATCGCCGCTGTGGAAGAGCTGATCGCCACCCTCCACGGTGACGAGAAGACCGGCGCCCGGATCATCGCTTCCGCTCTGCAGGCTCCCATCCGCCAGATTGCCGAGAACGCCGGTGTGGACGGCAGCGTTGTCTTCGAGAAGATTAAGAGTTGCGGTAAGGTTGGCTACGGCTACAATGCCTACACCGAGGAATACTGCGACATGATCCCCAGCGGCATTGTGGACCCCACCAAGGTCACCCGTTCCTCTCTGGAAAACGCCGCCTCCATCGCAGGCTGTGTCCTCACCACCGAGTCCCTGGTGGTGGACAAGCCCGATCCCGCGGCAGACGCTGCCATGGCAGCAGCCGCAGCCCAGGGCGGCGGAATGTACTAATTCGATTCCCCAAACTTACAAAGGGCCTGTTGCTTTTTGGCAACAGGCCCTGATTTTTTGGCCGAAGGAAAAGAGGGGCTAATATTCCATCTGCCGTCCCCCAAAAACGGCGGCGGTTTTTGCCAGTCCCTGGTCGGATTCCTGTAAGGGACTGTCATGTTCTTCCAAGAGCAGCATTACGCAGCCCATCAGATCCCCCTGATTTACCTATGTTCGGGTATAACCATTGTAGGAATATTTCTGTTTGAAGTCAATCTGTATACGAGTATTAATGTGTTTTTCATGTCAGAACACCGACACAATTTCCAAAGCGAACAAAAGCAGTTCCGGTAAGTGTACTTCCCCGGAACTGCTTTCGTGTTCATATATCATATCGGAACGCAAAATGTAGTAAATCAGGCAGATCTAATCGAAGCTGCATCGAATCAATATGCTGTTACTCGATAGAAGATACAAGATATTCCAGATACGGAATGATCCCAGAATACCTGGGGCTGTTAGCGATGATGCCGATATAGACAGAGTCATGAAAACCGGCATTTCGGAAGAGCGAAAGCTGACTGACATCCATGCCATTGACTGCCCGCTCTGTGATAATGCGGTGCTCGTCTGCTTCGTTTAGCTGGAATTCAATGGAATTGTCCTCCAGAACAACATCGTTTTCTGTCAGGTAAGGAGCAAGTTCCATGGTACAGTCGGAAAGGTCCAGCAGATATCCGCTTTGGGATAGAATATCATAGGCCTCCCGGTTCATCAGAACCACATCCAGCTGCTTGGCGTTCACGGCAGCCATGAGCTTCATGCGGGATGCATAGGCATATTCGTGGTTTTCCGCGGATGATTCATCAGAGAGATATAATCCAGAATAGACCTGAATCTGATTCTGCTTCGGATTCAGGCCAGTATCTTCAAGAAAGTCCAGAGTCAGAGCGGTTTCCAGATCCGTACCGACAGACACATTGACAAGACCGAGGTAGATCACGGTATCCTTTTTCGTGACCTGCCGGTAGACAGCGCTTCCCAGTACCATCAGCGCGATCACGCCAAGAAGGATGTACCATTTGAAATAGGTATAGATATAATCCACTTTGGCGCGCGTATCCATTTTCCGAAAATTCTCCCTCAGAGAATCCTTTTCCTGCTGGGACAGCTTCATACTGTTTCCTCCGCATTGGGATCATAGGAGCAGGCACGGATGACATTGGACAGCAGGTAGGAACTCAAAAGTGCGCATAGGCCTTCTCCGAAAATGATCAGAGGCGTAAAGATGGCCACCACAGCAAAGAACATGGCAAAGTGGATGGCAAAAACCAGAATGGTACAGAACAGGTAATGAATGCCGATGAAGAAGGCGTTCTTCAACATGGCCCAGTTGGTATTTTTGACACTTGCGGTCAGTGGGAATACATAAGTCAGTACGATGACATATGCAATAGCAGCGGCAATGATCAGTGCCAGCATCAGGGTCCATATCACCGACATGCCGCCGGAAGAGCTTTGATACAGGTGATACAGAATGTATCCGTCTGTGGCAAGCAGAGTGCCAAGTGCCAGCAGGATCAGCCATAACACAGTTGCTTGCCGGAAATTCTCCCGGAATGCCTTGAAAAAACGGGAAGTCAGCGCTGTGTCGTCTTCACGGACAATCTTGAATGTCACATCATACAGCGCTGCCGTGGAAGCGCCGATTGTAAAAATGGGCAGGGAGCACAGAAGCCAGAGAATGTTCAGATAGCAGCTGTAACAGATTTTTAGCAAAATCTGGCTGAATTTACTTTCATAGGATAGAAACTTCATAATGCGCCTCAGTCTTTCTTTGCGGTTTCCCGGTAGATCAAATCGGTTTCTGTGTGAATGGTACGGAAATCCAGAGATGGCTCTTTGATTCGGGAAATCAGCAGATGGACTGCGCTGAACGCCATGATTTGCGTGTGGATATGAACTGTTGTCATTGGCGGTTTGCTTAGTCTGGATTCTGCGGAATCGTCAAATCCGCAGAGCATTACATCGTCAGGCACATGCTTGCCCACGGCGGCAAGTGCCTGCATGGCATCTGCAGCTACGAAATCATTGGCGCAGACGAATACATCCGGCAGTTCCTTCAGAGCAGCAATCTGATCCTGCATATCCGAAAGCCAGTTGTATTTAATGACAAATCGATCCTCTACCTTGTGCCCTGCCATAACCATGGTTAAATAGTACGCGATGTATCGCTCATAGAAAGACTGACAGTGGTCGTAGTTGCCGATAAAGCCGATATGAGTAAGCCCCTTATCCAGCATATCATTGACAAACTGGGTAACTGCATTGGTGTTATCCATGTATAACTGATCAGCAGGGAGGGAACGTCCGCCAATTTTAGCCGGACCATCTACAAAGAGAATGGGAATATCCAGACTACAGAGCATTTCGTCATAGTCCCAGTTGAACATTTCAATGCAGATGATGGCTTTGACCTGATCCATGTGGAGGGTCACTGGTAAGGTCATATTTGCAAAATCACTGTCAGTGACCCGATGGGTGTTCATGGTATAACCTAGTTGAGAGATTTCATTCTGGAATTTGTCCAGCATCAGAGAGGCGAAGTGGGTATAGGTCAGGAAGGAGCCGGTTAACAGCGCAATCTCGCCCTGATAACCAGTGGCTCTGGGGCGCTCCGCTCCAGAAGACGCGGAAATACCCCCAAGGCTGTTTGCATAGGAAAACTGTTTGTAGCCCATCTCTATGGCTTTCTGCAGAATCTTCTCTCTGGTTGTATCTGCAAGACCTTCGGAATTGTTGATTGCTTTTGAAACAGTATTTCTGGAAATACCGAGGGCATCGGCAATGTCCTGTATGGTAACTTTTTTATTCATCCAAGCCCCTCCTAGAGCGGTTATCTTTAATATCAATAGTATATCATAATTAATGTGCGAATGTCAAATTTCAGCAATCGTTATTGTGTGCAAATATCGGCGGCTGAAATTGTGCAAACACATCAAAGATTGTGCAAATGTAAAATTTCTATTGACAGCAGAAACGGGAGATGATACCATGATGTTGTCAAAAACCTCTGCGGATTGTGCATATGCACATTTCAGAGAGGGGATATGCAAAAAGGAGGAATCATATGAAAGCTTTGACAAGCACCTCTGAAAAGAAGGGCGGAGGAACCAGGCTGCATAACACCCTGGTTTATATGCGCCAGCACTGGCAGCTTTATGTAATCTTCATGCTGCCGGCCTTCCTGCTGACCATTATCTTCCGTTACATTCCTATGGGCGGTATTCTGATCGCCTTCACGGAATACAACCCCATCAGAGGTATCCTGGGAAGCGAGTGGGTTGGCTTCAGCCACTTCACCCGATTCCTGTCGTCCCCGGACTTTATGCGGTATCTGATGAACACACTGAAGCTGAGTATCTACGGACTCCTGTGGGGCTTCCCGGCACCCATTCTGCTGGCGTTCCTGCTGAACCGGATCATGAGCAGCGGTATCAAGCAGAAGATTCAGCTGGTACTGTATATGCCCAACTTCATCTCCGTAATCGTCCTGTGCGGTATCGTCCGAATTCTGCTCTCGCCCACCGGTATGCTGAACATGCTGCTGGGAACATCCTACAATTTCATGACGATGCCTGAGGCTTTCCGCACCATCTACATTGCCAGTGGCATCTGGCAGGGTGCAGGCTGGGCTTCCATCATCTACACGGCAGCGCTTTCCAATGCCAGCAAAGAGCTGAAGGAAGCAGCGGTTCTGGATGGTGCCAACATCATCCAGCAGATTAAGG
>JBJDYH010000047.1:0-4333 GCA_051867135.1 Faecousia sp.
GCAATGGTAATGACTATCTCCGCATTATCCTGACTCTGTTTGACATAGTCCCACAGGGCGGACTCGTTTCGGATATCCGATGATTTTGAGATGTCTGGCGGTTTTGGAAACCAGTGGTACCGGGCCATGCTGTTCCTGTAGGACTGGTTTGCCAGAAAGTCGGTATACAACACATGGCCAAGCTCATGGGCAAACAGACCGCATACCACCTGATAGCGGTTTTCCCGTCCTTTCACTCGGGTGACTAATTTGTTCCCCGTGTTGATGATGATATTTGTGTTATTGGTTGAGGCCAGATCAGGATCCTTTGGGTTCCAATACAGGTTGACCCGGACACGGCGGTTATAATGATACCGCTTGCTCTGCGCCGCCGCCATATCTTCAAAATGTCCTGCCAGAATACGTGAGGTGAAAAACTGGCGGTCCGTGATTTTCCCACGGGTTTCCGCAATGAGCTGTTTGACTTTTTTATGATTCACCCTTGCCATAGCAGGGTTAAACCTCCTTTCTTTTTTATGCTGTTGCGCTTGCAGTACGCCGTTTGGGAGCGAAGATCGGTTCCAGCACAGAAGTGATTAATGCGCTCCGATCCGATTCATCGGCAGTAGCTTTGCTGATGATGGTATACAGCGCCGACTGGTAGACATCCCCGGTGATCTGAGCGCTGACGATCCAGTCCAGCAGACTGCGCATACCCACAGATCCGTCCGTGATGCTGTTCTTGCGGCAATAGTCCGCCATGTCATTGACGACCTGCACCATCTGGGAGACCTGATATTCATCCGTGGCGCCGGTGACCTTCATGGCACGCTCGACCATCACCTCAGGGGTTGGCAGTTCCACATCCCGTACCAGACTCATTCTGTCGATGATGGATTGGTTCATTCCCCGGCAGCCTTCATAGGTGACATTGGTGGTCACGATGACTACTGCGTCGGGATGCCGCTGGATGATCTCGCCGGTGGGAAGAGTAATGGAGCCTTCCTGCTCCAAAAGCGAGTTCAAACCGACCAGAACACCGGGCTGCATGATGGTCGTCGGCTCCTGAATCTCAACAACGTAGCCGTTCTTCAGCGCCTTAATGAAATCCGTCTCGATGTAGATATAGGTCTGCCCGCTGCTCTTCGCGTTTTCATCACGCTTGGATAGGGCCCGCACTTTTTCCGTTACACGATCCAGCACAAGGGACATACAGTCTTTGCTGGTCGCAGATGCGTTTTCAACGCCCGTCAGAGCCTGATAGACTCCTGCCGGGTCGTAATCCATATCGTCCAGATCCGGCAGCTGCAGGAGTTTTGCTATGTTGGTGTAATTCACTCCGCCCATAGCCTGCAGCTGTTTGTGCTCCATATCCAATTGCGTATTTCCGGTGGATGTCGCCTCCGTGTCGGGAAAGATCTGCCCGATAAAGTCATAGATCTCCGTTCCGGCACTGCAGGTATACTTCATATAGGGAAGACCAAGGCCTGCGGCAATTGCTTTTGCCCCCATGGTCTTTCCTGTACCGGCAGGTCCCCGGAGCAGGAAGTTTCGCATCTGCGTGGGTTTCCCGGTGGTAGACTGAGCATGCTTGCAGATATCAACTACCTCCTGGGGAATGATATACCATTCAGGAAGTTTCGGTACCAGTGTCTGCTCCATCGGCGTCAGTGAGCGCTTGCTCAGCCCGTACTTGCCTACGAAATCACTGTGTTCCACAAAGCTGCTGGCCCGATGGATGGTCACAGGCCCGGTTTGGGCAAAAATCGTAAATTCACCGGCAATAACAGAGGTGGGCGTAAATTTACCGGAATCCAGGTGAGCCTGCGCAACACGCATCAGATTGCCGGATTTATCCACATTAACCTCCACGTGTGCAGCACAGCCCGGGTCTTTGATCCGGCGGTATGCATTGTCACAGAGATATGCCATGCACTCCGTTGCATGGCTAAAGTCTGGAAAGCCATTGACAAATTCGTCGTAATACTCGGTGAACTTGTCCTCAAACTCTGAATCTGTCATCAACGCAGGAAACAGTGCCATCATAACAGCGGCGCCGTCCCTGCCTGTGCTGTTCATCACATAACTTTCAAAGGTCTCGATATCCTTGTCATATACGCTTGCCATCAGGCTTCCGGTTCCGCTGTCATATACGACCAGATGGTAGGCATCCGGACCGGCAGAAGACTTGTATTCTGCAACGCTACGGTAATCAATCACACCGACGGCGCCTTCGCCTGTACCGTTCATACACCGGCAAACTGCGTGGATCGCCTTAATCATCGTAGCAGAAAGCGTTGCTTCCGTCCCGTCACCGTATTTTGAAGACACACCGCTGACCTTTTTGCTCTTTAGCCTGTCAAAAGGCTCCGGTAAAGGACGGCTGTAATTAAAGAGATTATTCATATAGGCTGCCATTGTTATTCCCTTTCTGCAGTTCATTGCGTGAGATGGATGATGATGCCGTTCTGGTCATAGCTGACGTCCGAAAGATCTGCACGTTTAAGCTCTTCACAGATGTCGGGCCAACTCTCCTCCATCGGGAGCTTATCCGCTTCCAGATGAAGCGCGGTTTCACCCCGGCCGATGGCATCATTGCATTGTCTGCTCAATTCCATGATGTGAGCTTCGACCCATTCGAAGGCAATCAGCTCGTAGTTTTCTGCAGACTCCTCTTCGGATATTTCGTCCTCAGATACTGCCTGTATTGTTGGATCCTGGGGTTTTTGCGCCTGCGCTGTCAGAAACTCAATCTCCTGGACCTGACTATTCGCTGTACGAACGATCGCGCGCCGGTATCCTCCTGCCCGGTTGAGTAAGATAATTACGTCCTCACCCTGCTCCAGAAGCGTTCTCGCGTTCGGCGCTTCCCAGACCCATCTGGCGTCCGGGTATGCTTCCGTCACCATTTCAGTAATTTGTCTGAGTATAACAGAATAGGCCCTATCCTGCATATCCCGCTCTGTCGGCTCACGAGCCGGTTCCGGAAGTGCGAGCTGCGGCTGTACCACCTCAACCTGCTTCGAAGAGAGAAACAGAAGTCGGAGTGCCGCGATAAAAATTCCCAAGATAACTAAAAGCAGAATCGGCCAAAGCCGGCAAATGAATGCAAGGAGGGCCAAAAGCCCCAGAATCACAAGAGCTTCGTAAGCCACATGGCGCTTCCAATCTTTGTTTGTCATGGTATAGTTCCTTCCTTATTTTGGCGTTTCGGTATCAAAATGTAGATGCCGTTCTTTCCGTTTGCATGATTGACCACTGCTGTGATCGGATCTCCTGTTTTTGCTGATCTCTGAAGCACAGCTCCGATGTCACACTGAGCAGCAATATGGCTGCCGATGACAAACTGTATGTGACGCTGTGCTGGGTACATGATGTCTGAAGAAAAGGTTTCAAAGGAGCGGTGCACATGGATGAAATATTGACGGTTCAATGGAACAGCATGACTGACAGCACGCAGTTCAGTCTCAGTGAGCGCGTTATCTGTCATGCACCGCAGTGCGGCTTGAAGTTTCGCCTCTTTTTCCTCTTTGGATAATCGGGAAAATGACCGATTGACCATGTAATCCCTCCCTGAAAGCACAAAAGGCGCACATGAGTCACTGCAAGTGATTTCATGTGCGCCATATTTGCGCCGATTCATATTTGTCCTCTCAGTTCATGTCAAACAGAGATTCGCCGCCGAAGGGTTCATAGCCGGTGAAATTGGATGAGGCTTCCGGATTCGCAGCGGGGGTCTGTACTGAATTGTTACCAGTCTGCTGCTCCGATCCCTTGGATTTACCTCCGCCTGAGGCAAACTCCACATCGTCCAGAATGACGACCATCGCGCTCTTTGTTTCTCCTGTCTTCTGGTCCGTCCAACTGTCTTCATCCAAACGGCCGGTCAGGTTGATGTAAGAGCCTTCCTTCAGGTCCATTTTGCGGATGCGTTCGCAGATGTGGCCAAACGCCTTCACGGAGATATTGATCCAGCGCGTGTTGTTCTCCGCACGGGTATCATACTGCTTACTGCCAATGCGGAACCGAACAGAATCGCCTTTCTCTGAGTAGCGGATGGCAGGGGCGTTGTCATATCCCTTAGACACAACAACATTGGTGAAGATTACTTTTAACATGGGTTACTCCTTTCTGCAGGGGATGCCTGCAATAAAATAAATATATATTTCAACCTGCTTTTGCAGGCAGAAACCGGGAAATAAAAAAAGTGCCAATCGGCACACCATAGATGTGCTGATTGACACTTTGAACTCGGATAACGGTAGATTTCTGGTGAAATCTCTGATACTAATGTAAATATTATATCATATGCTGCGCTGATAGTCAATGTATCTGCTTCTTCGGTTATTATCAC
>JBJDYH010000048.1:0-4333 GCA_051867135.1 Faecousia sp.
CATATACCTGCCGGGTATCGGAGTAATTGCGGATATGGGTCTGCAAAACAGAAATCTCAGCCATACGGCTTTCCGCCGCTTTGATCTTCGCGGAAAGCTCGTTATACCTGGCGGTGGCAGCTGTCGTTTTCTCGGCCAGCGCGGAATATTCCAGCAGGCCATGTTCCGAGAGAAAATTCATGGTGGAGGCCATCTGCTTCAAATTAAAGCGGGTAGCCCATCGCGCATAGCCAGCGCCTTTTCCTTCGGAGAGCTTGGCCTGAATATCGACCAGCAGATTCACCTTTTTCGGTTCCTGGCCGATCTCTTTTTTCTTGCGGGGCGTGTGCTGCCGGTCTCCTTTGAGTACAGCGATCAGAATGTCCTTGGAATAGTTTTCTCCCAAGGTGTCCAGCCGAACAAAACGCTTCTGACCGGCGCACCGGAAGGAAATCTCTTTTCCGCGCTTGATCTCATACCCGGCTTCCTGCAGGAGTATCAGCAGCTGCTCCAGATCCCCGGGCTTCTGCGCCAGAGCGTTGTCGATTGCAACGCGCAGCAGCTCCCGGTGGGACGGCTTTGCGTTCTCGCCAAGCCATTTATTGTAGCTTTTCCCGTGGGACTTTGGGTTCTCGACAATGGAATAACCGTTCTCAATACAAATAGTATCATTGAGCCGACGCACGGCTCTGGTGCTGCCCCAGAAGTTTCGGAACTTTCGCTCGCAGTCCAGAGAAACGGCGTTCCAGATAATATGATTGTGGATATGGTTCTTGTCGATATGGGTGCAGACGATGTAGGCATTTTTCCCTTTTGTGAACCGGCGGGCAAGCTCCTGGCCCAGCCGGTTCGCTTCCTCCGGCGTGATCTCACCGGGGACAAAGGACTGACGCAGGTGATAGGCAATGACATCATCCTCGCCGCGTACTCTGCCGGTCTTTTGAATGTATTGTTTCTTGGTCAGCAGAAATTCGGCGTCTGCCACCCGGCTGTCACACTGAAAGCTGGTGATAAGCCGTCCATGATCGGTCTTTTCCGGATTTTCTACATAGTCGATGATGGCGCTGATTGCCTGCCCAACCGTGCGCCCCTTGCCGGTATGCAGCGGCATGATTCTTGTGGTTGCCATGAATGGTTCCCTCCTTCCGGGCAAAAAAAGAGAGCAGCCATTAAGACTGCTCCGTGGTGTCGGTATTCTGTTCTTTTGGGTTTGCCGCCTCCGCTTTCAGCTGGGCGGTGCGCTTCAAATCGACAAAATGGGTCGCATACCATTTTTCGATTTCTGGGTCCCCGCTTTTGCTGAACCGCAACGGGATCACCGGCTTATGGCCCTGACCGTTTTTCTTTTTCACGCCCCACTGCTTGTAATAGCAAAAAGACGGTTTCAGCCCTGTTTTCTGCGCATAAACGCGCATCTGGTGCATGACGGAAGAGAGCTTGCGGAGATTGACTGTGCAGACGCCCTCCAGATAAGAAATACGCCCATACCGCCAGTCCTCATATTTCTTTTTGGGCAGTACACCTATGTCAATCAGTACATCCACCGGCGCGGCATAGCCCCGGCGCTGGCATTGCTGGTACATGGCGTTGTGTACTTTTCCAATCAATTCTTTGTCGTTCATATCTCCTGCGCTCCCTCCGACAAAGCTTCATTTTTTCTTTACTGTCAGTATAGCGGAGAACGGCGAAAAAGTAAAATGAAAAGCATTATCCACGGCAAAACAGATTGATATTGCCGGACAAATCCAATATAATAATAGATAGACTTTGAAGATAGGAGGCGATGGTCTGATGCAGGAAGTAGAACTGTTAGAGCTAATCCGTCAGGGAGAAAGCATCTCAGTTGAGTTCAAGAAATCCACAAATGAGATTACAAAAGATGTATATGATACAGTCTGCTCCTTTTCCAACCGGGACGGCGGGCATATTTTCCTGGGTGTGCGAGATGACGGTGTTATTTTGGGAATCAATCCCGATGCAGCCGCCCGAATGAAAAAGGACTTTGTGACCTCCATCAATAACGCGCAGAAGCTCTATCCGCCGCTTTACCTGCAGCCGGAACAATATACGATTGACGGTAAGCTCATTTTTTATATTCATGTGCCAGTGAGCAGCCAGGTGTGCCGCCATCACGGCAGGATTTTTGACCGCAGCAATGAATCCGATATTGACATCACTGACAATACAGATTTGGTCTATCAGCTCTATGCACGAAAAAGCGGAAGCTACTTCGTCAACAAAGTAACCCGTTTTGGTTTGGAGGATCTGCGCTCTGATCTGATTGAACGGGCCAGGGCAATGACCTCCATCCGTAATGCTAACCATCCGTGGAAATCCATGTCAGATGAAGAACTGCTCCGCAGTGCTGGATTGATTTTGCGAGACGAAACCACAAGAAACGAGGGCGTTACGATTGCTGCCATCCTACTGTTCGGCAAGGATTCCACCATTATGTCGGTCCTCCCCCAGCATAAAACGGACGCTATTTTTCGTGTAGAAAATCTGGACCGCTACGATGACCGGGACGTGATTATCACAAATCTGCTGGAAACCTATGACCGGCTGATCGACTTCGGGCACAAGCATCTAAGCGACCCGTTTGTACTTGAGGGAGTGAACAGCGTCAGCGCCAGGGATAAAATCCTGCGCGAAATTTTCTCGAACAGCCTCGCCCATAGAGATTACTCCAGCGGATATGTGGCAAAATTTGTGATTGAGCGCGGCCGCCTTTATACAGAAAATGCCAACCGCTCTCACGGTCATGGGGTGCTGAATCTTACCAGCTTTGAGCCTTATGCTAAAAACCCGCCCATTTCAAAAGTGTTCCGAGAAATCTCCCTTGCAGATGAGCTTGGCTCTGGCATGAGAAATACCTATAAGTACACAAAGCTGTATTCCGGAGGAATACCGGAATTTATTGAAGGCGATGTGTTCCGGACCATTATCCCGCTGAATGAAGTTGCCATTGGAAAGGTCGGACCCGGAGTATCTGCAACGGATCAAGACGAGATACCAGTTAAGACCCAAGTTAGAACCCAAGTTAAGACCCAAGATGTTATTCTTTCTTTCTGTATTGTTCCGCGCTCAAAAGCTGAAATCGCGGAGCATTGTGGATATAAAAACACGAAAAGTTTTACCAAAAATTATCTGCGCCCTCTTTTAGACAGTGGGTTGCTACAAATGACTATTCCGGAGAAGCCAAACAGTCGGAATCAAAAATATATCCGAACGTAGCAAACAGCACGGACAGTATCTTCTCTATACGGTCCGTGCTGTCTGGTATTACATAACTGATTATATCCGCCAACATCCCCCTTGAACATACTCCCTATCTCATAAAAGGGTATGTTCAAGGGGGATATTAATATCATTCATCTATATACCTGATTCTGAATGGCGTATCGCAGGTCCTGCATTTTCCCCAGCAGCCAAGCGGCTGCCATGGGAAGCCCAAGCGGACTTACAAGGAACGCGATCACCAAAAGGATGATCCCGTTTTGCACGGAGTAGGTCAAAAGCACGGCCAGTCCCAGCAGGCCGATAATGGTTCCGGCCAAGCCAAAAATAAAAGCCGAACAATACAGGATGCCAGAGCAAATCCAGACGAAAAGCGTCAGCGTCAGGATGATCGGAGCCATCAAAACTTTCAAAACAACCTTCATGGGAAGAACCTCCTTGTCTGTCAAAGCATTTCTTACCTTATTTGTACTGTAATTTTCAAAGAAACGCAAGGATGCCGCCGGATAGCAGAAAAGAGCGGAGGGGAACGACAGGAAACGCCGTTCACCCTCCGCAAATGGGGATTGGTTCCCTGTTACGAAAGCTGACTGAACTTCGACAGTATCTCATTCACCCCCGCCCAGATTGCATCCTGTTTTTGGAGAATATCCTCCAAATCTGCATCATAAAACCGCCCGGTTTCATGCACCCGCTTGGTGAGCTGGTTCAAGTTGTTGCTGGAGTAGCGCAAGAGGGAAACCAATTCCCGCAGCTCCGGTAAATCCAGCTTGACCACATACCCATCAATCGCCATCTTTCGCAGATAGGCTTCCCGGTTTGTGGTTCCAACCTGAGCCATCTTGGTTTCGATCAATTCCAGCTCATGAGGAGAGACTCGGAAATTCAGCTGCACATCCCGGTTTCGCTTCGCTGCCATAGGCTTATCGCTCCGGTTCACGCCGTTTGACAGCAGGTTTCTTTGTGCCATCCGGCAATTTCTGAAGATCCTTCCGCACAGAACGACGGGGCTTTCTGAGCGGCTGGTCCCGGTCCTCGTCTTTGGTAATCAGGACAAAATGCCCTTTGCGGTCATTGAGGCCAGAGAATGTGGTGGAGCGAAACGGCAGCGTTGCCA
>JBJDYH010000049.1:0-4310 GCA_051867135.1 Faecousia sp.
AAAGAAGCTATTGCGGTATTTGCTCTTGTCCTGAATTCTTCTGTAAGGCCTCATACACAGCAATTCATGTTGGGCAGCCCTCCCATTCTTCCCTCGAGATAGCTCTTGCGCAGTTGGTTATCCGGGCGGATATCCTTGTACTCAGCCATGGAGATCAGATGTGCTTGGTGAACGTCGTCCCGTTCTGTCACCCAGATTTCATCCTTGCGGAAAATATTGCCCTCCATCAGAATGACATCGTGCGTGGTAAAAATGAGCTGGAGCCTGCGTTCCTTGCTTTCCACGGTGCGCCGGAAGTTCCTGATAAGCGATTGGGCAAGCATGGTGTGAAGGCTTCTGTCCAGCTCATCCACCAGGTAAACCCTGTCTTGGCGCTTATCCAGAAGGATGGGAAGCAGATGCAGGTAGCGGCGGGTTCCGTCACTCTCCTTAGCCAAGGGAATGATGGTTTCCGTTCCGTCCTCTGCGGTGTATGCAGAATAGCATTTAATCACCTTGATGCCGGTCTCTTCCTTGACGAGAAGCATGGAATGGTCATTCGGGACGACAATCACATTGTGATCGGATTTCCTAAAGTCCGATAAAATGTGCGGAGGGACGATGTCCTCAATGTTGACGTTGACCTCGTGAAATTGCAGCTTCTCAACCCCGGTATCCGCATCTGCCAGAGCAGAGGAATAGGTGCTCAATTGAGTCAGCAAATCTAAGCCGAGGCCTATACGGCGGCTATCGACCCCGATGATGCACAGCGTCTCAGCGAACCAGCGGTGGCAAAGCGTGACAGCAGGCAGCAACGCCGCAACCTGCAATTTCATGATCGTTGTCAGGAACACTTCCTTGTCAGGCAAGGCTGTTCCCATTTTGAGGGCATATTGGAGCTCTTCCTCCGGGCATTGAGCCGAGATGTCATCCCCGACAGAGCAGGGCTTCCCGGGACATCTGTCGAAAATGCATCGGATCCGCCCCTTGGTGGTATCGTTAAGGACTTCCCTGACGACCTTTCCGCCCAATATGTCGATTTGGTACTCCAAGACGCGCCCCTCCGTGGCGAACGCACACTTGAACGTTGTCGGTGTTGTTTTGCCTTGCGGGGAGAACAGGTGAGGTTCTACATGCTCTACCGTACCCAGCAGTACAATACTGCGAAGGCACTTCATGGCGTGGATAAATGTCGATTTTCCGGATGCGTTGCCCCCATAAATCGCCGTGATCGGCAAGAGCTTTGCGTAAGGCTCACCGGGTATCTCCATGAGTGATGCCCTGTGAGTCCGGAACCTACCCGCTACCATCGAAAACTCCGTAGGCTGCAGGTAAGCCATGAAGTTGGCATAGGAAAAGTTGACTAACATAGCGCTTGGTACGCTGGGATTATACTTGATGAACGCGTCCTTGTCAACAGGTGCACAGGTGCAAACTCCAACTTTTCCGGAGTTTGAGTGCAGGGTGGCAGTATCAATGAGAAATTGTGTTGCGATATGTATTCCGCCATAGAGAATTCGCGCAAGCAAGGCTTCACCGAGCCGGAGATTGAGAATGTACCTCGTTTCGTCAACCTCGCGATATGGCTTGAGGACTTGTTGTCTGCACAAGATCCACCCCCAGACACCCCAAGTCGCACCCCACTCGCGCTCGCGCATCTGGCTGACTTTACACACAAAGGAGTGTTGAATCTCCGGTATATCGATTTCTCCGAAATGGATAAGCCTGATAACCGAATTGGACATTTCGACCTGGATGTAGTATTCTCGTTTGTGCTGTATGGGGCGGGGTGAGTGTCTGGAGGTGAGGGTGTCGTAAGGGGGTGATTTGCGTAATAAAGAATATTCTGTATCGTTTCTTATTTCATGAAGACGAGATAATCGAGACAAGTATTTATGATGTCATCTCCTAATAAAATCTGCTTCCTCAAATCCGGATTGGCTAAGCTTTCTTGAATTCGCGTTTTTTCTGATTCAGTTTTTGCAAAGAAATGATTTAAAGTAAATCTGATATACTTGATGTAATCGGGTTCTTCCTTAGGATTGCGCAGTGAAGAATCTGCCTCCATTCCAAAAATGTTCATAATTTTATTTGTATTGGTTTGCTTAAAACGCATAAGTGCTATTGTATTATGATCAAAAACGTGCATATATGCTATGAGAAAAATGAGGTAATCAACATATTCATTTTTGACGTTTTCTCTGGCTTTTTGTGCGGGTGACTGTAAGAATTTGATCGACCTGAAAAGCCTTTCTATATCCCTAAGCTGAAGGTCTTTTTCATCGATAAGGTTAGAGATAAATTTCTTCAAAGATTCGCTTCGAAACCATAAAAGTTTCCCATCCTTTTCGAGTAATTTAAAAAAATATCGGGTCGGGCATGATTCCGACTGTAGAGTGAGATCATTAATAATGATTTGTGGTATTTGGAAAATTATTTTTACGTATTTTGTTAAGTAATCTATCGATTCATCCTCGTCTAATCCATATAGATGCATAATGGATTTGTACATAGATTGTTTATTCATAACAAGTACAAATTTACATCATGATTCTTCAAAAAGATATTTGATGCTCTCCAGCATTTTTAACGCAAAATCTGGACGGCATCTATCTAATTCATCTATGAGAATCACCAACTCCTTATCCTCTCTTACTATATTTACTAATTCTCTAGCGGCTTTAATTCTCTCCTCTTCCTCACTAAATTCTTTGAGAATACGTTCAAAATTTTCCTCTTGTTTCTTAGCTTTACCATGCAACCATCTAGCGCAGCCAATCGCTTTTTGCAGCCATTTACTGGATAGAATAAAATTCCATACGCCTCCTGTTTGATAGTTTAGGTATTGATTAGCTATAAAGGAGCTTCCTCCAATTAAAAAACCGGAAAAAAGTGCAAACGCTCTTTTAGCAAATGCTTTTCGCTTTTCGGCTTCTGGAATCTGCTGATAGAGAGAAGCGACCAATGCAAGTATTGGATTTTCCGAAAAGTCGGATTCGCAGGCATTCCAGTATATACACTTGATAGAATCTTTGTATTTTGATTCAAACTCCTCTTTTAGCCTTTGCGCATGAATGGTTTTGCCGCATCCCCATGAACCATCGAGAGCTAGAGGGGAAATTGCGCTAGGAGCTAGTTCAGCGATTATCTTACACATTCGCTGAGCAACAGGTTTTCTCCTAAATATATCTTCTGGGAGAGCTTGAGTAGACATGCGATATTTATTGTTAACTCACTCTCGGTTTGAATACTTTGCGGATTTGAAGAGACTTTGTGCGCAGCCAAGAGAAAAGCTCTGGCCATATAGCTTTGTTGCGGACATCGCCCTTGTAGGTGTTGTAGATAGTGCAATCCTTGCTGGCCTCGTTCCAAGTCATTTTCCCTCCCATTTCTTGCTCGATGGTAGCAGATTCATTTTTGAGCTCTGCAAACAGTTCCTTGTCGCCGCTGATGTAGAATGCTGCTGTTACTAAATTCTTTATCGTGTTTACTCGGAGGGTAATGTCACAGGTGGAGTTTCCTATACTCAGAGAATACCAAGCATGTGCATGCTCCTTGCGTAATGTAAACACCTGCATGAATTCCTCGTCTTGCTTGGCTGCCTCTCGGAATGATGACCAGAAGTCTAATTGGAACAATTGAATTGCGCTTTGCGCTCCGCTACTCTTCGCTGATTTTGCCCATTCATTAGGCTGCTCTACTACATTAAACTTAACGGCTGTTCTCGAATTGTCAATTTTCCACAATTCTAGCTCCAGTAAGAAAAATCCGAGAGAGCTATCTGTCCTCTGGTTCAGCCACTCGATGGCTTGTCGGTGCTCATCTCGAGCTCGCTTGACTACCCAGATGACCACATCTGCGGATTTCCCGGACGCATAGGTGATGAGCTTCCCGAGGTGGTCATGGTCGGTAGCCTCGAGTTGGTTCTCGATGATAATACGGCGATTTGTACCTTCCTCCTTCACGTAAATATCCGCACTAAAGGCCCCAACAGACGATTCTTTTTCCTCTAAGACTAAATCAATACCGACAGCATCACCTAATAGCTTTAAATTCTGCTCTTTTGCCAGCCATGGGGTAAAATCCCGAGCTTCATCCGGCCAAATGCTGCGTAGGTTGTCTACTCGGGTCATTACCCCCAAATCGATTGTCTTGTTACTCGTCATGGTGTTTTCCGATTCTTCAGTGATTATTCTACCAGATAGTTCAAGAAAAGCAAGTGAATAGCCTTGTAAAACGCTTAATTTGGTACACTTAGACGTTGTTATGAGGATAAGCACTACTATGAAAGCGTCAATGGCGGTGAACCTGCCTGTATTGATGAGCAAATT
>JBJDYH010000050.1:0-4305 GCA_051867135.1 Faecousia sp.
TGCAATTTGAGATGGCGCAATCTGAATTCACACCCCGGGATCTTTTGAAAAGCGACCTGTATGCCGTTCTCAAGGATGGTCAGGCGCACCTGACTGCCAAAGTGGAAGAAACCAAGCGACTCTGGGAGCTTGCCTGCGCCCAGACCCAAGCGGATGTGGATACCCTCGGATGGATTGGCTGCTTTTTCAAGAAATACGATTTGTATTTCTTTGCCCACCAGACACCCTGGGACATGGGTTATCCCTTGCTGTTGGGAGTAGCGGAACCGTTGAAGGGGATTTCCTATGTGGAAGCCTATCTGAGGGAGATGTTGGATGCTTTGCCGCTTTACAACTACAACTTTTGAGAGTATCATTAAGAAAAGAACTAAAATTGTTAACGGAGGGTAACATTATGGAACGTGTATGCAAGTTTCTGAAAGACGCGGGAACCTATTATCTGGCAACCGTGGAGGGCGACCAGCCCCGGGTTCGTCCCTTTGGCACCGCCCACATTTTTGAGGGCAGACTGTACATCCAGACCGGCAAGATGAAACCTGTTTCCAAGCAGCTGATGGAAAATCCCAAGGCGGAAATCTGCGCCTTCCACAATGGCACATGGCTGCGTGTTGCAGGCGAGCTGGTGGAGGATGACCGTGTGGAAGCCCGGAAGTCGATGCTGGACGCCTATCCCAATCTGCGGAAGATGTACGACGAAAACGACGGCAATACCCAGGTGTTCTATTTCAAAAACGGCACCGCGACCTTCTATTCCTTCGCCGCCGCACCCGAAACCATCGAATTCTGAATGGGGATTACGATGTTCAGAAGGAAAGTAAAGAAATGCACCTATGACCGGGAAAACCTGAAACCGGTGATTCGGGCGAGTATCTGCACCGGGGAGCAGGTGGCTGGGTTCAAGAATATCCACACAGGGAAATTCAGTGAGGTCATGCTGATCCGCAATGGCGGCGATCTGAAGGAATTTCTGGAAGATTATGATATCTCCGAGTCGGATGTTGCAACGGAATATTAGACACTGTATCTGAAAAGTGCCAAGGCCGCCAGTTTTCGTGATGAAAACTGGCGGCCTTGAACGACACAGATTATGCGTTGGGTTCCGGGGACACAGAGGGCAGATTCCCCAGATTGTCGTTTTCGCTCCCGTTGGGGATGGCTTTCAGGCATTCAGTGTCACCCCGATGGGCAATGCCGACTCCTGCAACATGAAGCAGTAGGCTGCTGGATGTTTTCCTGATTTATCCATTACTACTTGGATATAGTGCTCTGTGAAGCGAGATTTTGTCGATGAGCACTTGATCGTTTTCTAACGCAACTGTACGGAGATTGTTCTTCTCGATTGCTGAAATAATGCGCCTCTTTGGAATACCATCGGAGCGGTTGAATGCAAATATGGCCTGCTTTAAAGTAGCATACTTTCGATTAGACAGAGAGGGACGAATTCTGTCAAGTTCTACATCGTACAGTACCCTCATGCATATAATCAAGTCATCAACATAATCTGCATCAACGATTTCAAAAAATGCCGAATCTGCATTGAATTTCTTGTGATTTGTCCCGATATAGAACAATGGTTTTTCTGTCTTCCCAATATGGCAAACCCTACTACCATTTTTGAAAAATACAATATAGGTACTCTGAGGTGCAAAGCGCGCTAGCGCCAAAGCTTCATTTATTGAAATGCTTTTCTCTTGCCTCGCTATTAGGTTTCGAGAAAGATCACTAAAGTGGCTCTCAGAATAATCATCGTAATTGAAATAGTTCTCAATCCGTTGCCTAATAGTTTCATCACTTTTTTCTTTACGCCGCTGCATTTCGTTGTCTGTTGCCCCTTGGAAAAGCTTATCAGCATTATGATAGGCCTTCTCATATTCAGACAAGTCAATGTTACAGTAAGTAGCAATTTCAAAAAAACGTAAGACATCAACAAGTTCTTTGAAATGTTCCACATTTGGCATATGTCCCATAATAGAACGACTATTGAACCATGACTCTATCCCTTGCGTGAAATCCCCATAGAAGCCCTTACGCAGAAGAATATAGAATGAAAAATAATTAACGCCGTAAGACTCATAGATTCTCATACAATTCCAAAAAATATCGTAATCAAAATCATCCATTGCGCCGATTTCAACTAATCCGCGTTTAGTGAGCTCAATAAACTCGTTACTCTGACATGGGGTGTCGCTAATTTCAGAAAGCAATTCATTCAGAGTTTTATCCTTAGGAACGGAACTTGTTGTGTGCATATTTACGTCCTTTCACATTGAGAATTATGATCAAAATAACAATCTCAGTATCCTATGCAATTAAATATCGAACAAGGAGATACTGATTCTCAGTCGATTTCTCGGAATCCTGTGGACACGCTTGCAATATTTCCCAGCAACTGCGCAATTGTCAGAATCGGGACTGCCAGTTCCAGGCCAATGCACATGGAAACCACAGGAAGTAACAGCAGGGAACCACCACCCTCCAGCACCCGATACCAGAGAGGCAAGAAAGCTCGCAAAGAATAGAATAATGATTTCTATTCAGCAGTCTTATTGCTTTTTGATCAACGCCCCACCATCGTGGAATGCCTGACCAACCTTTTCACCCAGAACCAGATACTGATTGTTCATGGTGTCAAAGGTGATAGGCCGGAGCTTACTCACATCCACCTTGCCGTTCTCTCCAAGCACGGATTCATCCGCAGACACATTGACGATCCGCCCCACCAGGCGGCAGGTTTCTGGGTCGTAGGAGATCACCTCGCACTCCAGCGCCAGGGGCAGCTCATCGATGAGGGGCGCATTCACAAATTCGGACTTCGTTGCATGGAAACCCGCCTTGGTAAACTTGTCAGGCTCCTTGTTCCCGGACACGAGGCCCACATAGTCACAGGCTGCCACATAGTTTGCGGTGGCGATGGACACCGTGAAAGCCTTACGGGCCATCAGATTCTCTGCGGTCTTGTGACCCGAATCTACACAGATGGTGATTTCGGTCTCCTCGCTGATGCCGCCCCAGGCTGCGTTCATGGCGTTGGGGGTTCCATCCGCATTGTAGGTGGCGATGATGAATACCGGCATGGGATAGCAAATCGCTTTCGCTCCAAAGTTTTTTCTCATTTCTGTTTTCCTCCTATTCAACCAGATTGGTAAGGGTCTCTCCGGCAATACGATACACAGTCCAGTCGTCCATAGGTTCTGCCCCAAGGGAACGGTAAAAGTCAATACTCGGTTTGTTCCAATCCAGGCACCACCATTCCAGCCTGCCGCAGCCCCGCTCAACGGCGATGGAGGCAAGCTTTTTGAGAATCGCTTTTCCATATCCCTTACCGCGATATTCCGGCTTCACATACAAATCTTCCAGATAGATGCCCGCCCGTCCAAGAAACGTTGAGAAATTGTGGAAATACAGCGCAAAGCCGACCTCCTTTTCATCTTCCAGCGCAAAGATTACTTCCGCTTTCTGCTTGCCAAAGATCCACTCCTCCAGTGTCGCTTCATCCGCAACGACATCAGGGAGCATTTTCTCATAGTCTGCAAGTTCCCGAATGAACTGAAGGATCAGTCCTACATCCTTGCGCTGTGCATTACGAAATTCCATACTCACTTTTTCAGATCCTCCGCATCAATTACCTGATATCCCGCATTCTTTAGTGCCTGCGCAAATAGCCCGGAACCGGAAATCAACTTTCCTGTGAAGCTGCCGTCGTAAACCTGATTCACGCCGCAGGCGGGGCTTCTTGATTGCAGAACGGCGCACTCAATTTCTTCATGGCGGATTTGTTCCATAGCCCTCACTACAGCCTTGCGCATTGCGCAATCCACGTTGTTGCCATCCCTGTCCATCAGAGTCCCATTAACGATTTCAATAGGCGTTCTGGGGCAGCCCATCCCCGCCATCATCTCTGGGCAGATGGGTAAAACATCTTTGCCTGCCACATATGCCACAACAGAAGGATTATAATTGTTTCCGCCGTTGTATTTGCAGTTTTTACCCAATAGGCATGCGCTGACCAGTATTTTCATAGCAGTTTTCCTTTTCATCATCGCAATACTTGCCGATACCGCCAAAGTCCGGGATACGCTTACCCTGCCGTGTTTTAACGACAAAGCTTACGCCACTCTTTTCGTTCTACAGGTCTACAGTATAGAGTGTTTCTATAGAATCAATCGTCCAGTTCATTGAGCAGCGTGTTTACATACTGCTCAGGGTGCAGCAGCATGACTTCACCATGACCGTAATCCCCGAAGCACACGGTTTTCATTTGGGGCAGCATGGCTTTGAGCCGTTTCATGCCGCCGATCATAAACG
>JBJDYH010000051.1:0-4275 GCA_051867135.1 Faecousia sp.
CAGTTTGTTCATGTGCCTCGCCTCCTTGTAGCAAGACAACATATCACAAGTCAGCTGGAATAGCTACCTTAACTTTGAATTGAGCAAGTGTATGTTTTATTAGCCAAGATTATCAACAGCATACTGAGCTTCTTCCGCCGTAAACTGCTCACCATATTCAGAAACCAGCTGGTCATAAATTGCAGACTTGGACATGCTCATTGTCTCTTGATAGGTTTTTGCTTTTGCTAAAGCATTTGCTTTGTAGTCTGCAGCAAGGTTGTCGACCGCATACTGAGCTTCTTCCTCAGTAAACTGTTCACCATACTCGGAAATTAGCTGATCATATATGGCCGCTTTGGACATATGCATGGTTTCACTATAAGTTTTAGCCTTTTTCAATGCATTTTCCTTAAAGTCCGCTTCCATGTTGTCGATAGCATATTGAGCTGCCTCCTCAGGGAACTGCTCTCCGTACTCAGAAGTCAGCTGATCATAGATACCCGCTTTAGACATATTCATGGTCTTACTATAAGTTTCAGCTTTTCTCAGAGCAGACTTATACTCAGTTGGCACATTGTCCTCCGCTGGAGCAACATTCTCCGTTGTTTCCTGATTGCCATTGGCAACGCTGCTGGAAGAATCATTTGAACTCTCGGAAGAGGAATTAGTGTCCTTGCCTTCAGTAACAGCAGTTGTGTCATTGGAACTCGCAGAACCCTTACCGTCTTCGCTATTACCACCAGAAGCCCCCATGCCAATAATCAAAACAACAATAAGCCAGAACCACCATTTCTTATAGAAAGGTTTCTTGATCTTCGCGCCGCATTGGGGGCATTTTTTAGCATTTTTCGCAATCTCAGCCCCGCAAGTTTTACAAACCATCAGCTTCTTGTTCGTGGGTTTCTTTGGCGTTTCCTTGGTTTCGGCAACCTTCGGTTCCGTCTGTACGCGTTCTGTCGCCTGGGATTCAAACGACTTTCCACAATAAGTACATTTTCCGTTTTCTACCGGTGCACCGCAAGCATCACATTTCATAATCCAATCCTCCCTTAATTTATATCTTTAGCGCTTTCTTTTTTAATGCATCGAACTCGTCCTGTGAGAGAACACCTTCATCAAGAAGTTTTTTATATTCCCGGAGCTTCGCAATCGAATCCTCGCCAGAAGGGGTTTCGCTTGAAATCGTTCCGGCAATATGATTTCCAAATGCAATACCGGCACCAAGCCCAGCTAAGCCACCTTTCTGTTTAGATGCGTCCCGCATTGCTCTGACCGTCTGATACTGCATATATGCACTCATATCCTGAGAAGCAAGACCTAAACCGGACTGTTCATCAACAAGTTTCTCAACTTCAGGAGGAAGTCCGATATTTTCTATCACCGCTTCCTCGATCCCAAGTCCTAAAGTCGCTGCCCTCTCGTTGACTTTTCGCTTTAGCAAGTCTGATAATCCACGATAATCAGCAGCAAGATCCAACACAGGTATTTTTGCTTCTGCAAGCACAGTCGTGATTGCTTCGCTTACAAAAGAATTCAAAAATTGCAGGATATCATAAGTCATATTCATTTTTCGTGCGCCGAATACTTCCCTAATAAATCTGGCCGGCTCAATCACGCGAAACGAATATGTTCCAAAAGATGTAATTCGAACAATTCCAAAATCTTTGTCTCGCATCAAAATTGGATTTTTCGTCCCCCAGCGATTACCAATAAACTGGGTCGTATTAATAAAGTACAAGTCAGATTTTATTGGAGAATTAAACAGTCGAGGAAGGGCGCCCAGTGACGATAGTACGGGGAGATTTTTTGTGTCAAGATTATATGAACCAGGAGAAAAAATATCCGCAATTTGCCCCTTATATATAAATACAGCAGCCTGCCCTTCCCGAACAATCAGAGAGGCCCCCTGTTTAATCTCATCGCCGTAGCGTTCAAACTTGTATACCAGCAATTTATTTGTTTCATCAACATGTTCAATAACATCAATAAATTGCCCTTTAATAAAGTCACCCAAGCCCATGCCAAGTACCTCCCGATGCAGTTGTCATTTATATTTTATCACGCATGCCTCGGATCATCAATATGGAACAGCCTTCCAGCCCGGAAATTTTATATCATCACCTGCACCTAAGTATAACATACATATTTTTTCAGCGTTCCCCCAGTTACGGTGGGAACGCTGAAGATTACTCTAATCCACTGCACGCATATAAGGGCTCCATGCCATGTTTGGCAAGCATTTCATCCACAATAGTAATTTCATAGTTGCCAGTATTAATCGCAACAATCAATACGGCATCGCGTCGCATACGGGGATAAAGGGGCGCCATCCCATAAATTTTTAATGCCCGCTGTGTTTCTTCTAACGAAAATCTGGACGCTAAACATAACCTCAAAATCAAATCGCGCTGTCTCGTCCGTTTTTCTTCTGCAATGAGCTTATAGCCATAGCCTTCAGAAATATCAGCGGCCAGAAATACATCTTGCTGCTTTATTCCCTTTCTCTTAAACATCGAACGCATGTAAGCAGCAAAAGGTTTATCCGTTTTCAATATGTATTTTTCATTTTCAAAGAAGTATTCTGCAATGTTGTCCGGAGATGTTTTTTGAAGCACTTCGGTTAATGTAGAAGTTGTCTTTTCATCCATACGTTTTAAATTCCCTACGTGATAATTTGTTCAATAATAGCAAGCAATATAATTCCAGCAATTAATATATTAAAGCCAAGAAAAAGCTTCACCATGATTCGAAGCAATGTATTCCTGATCTTGCAAATGCCCATCTTCTCTTGAATATCCATGTAATTTCCGAAGAAAAAAATAATCGCCATAAAGATGAGAGTGAACCATATTCTGTTGAGCCACAAAACCGTTGGTGTACTATTTTCAACTGTTAAGGAGAATCCCAATAAAATAATCAGAAAATATCCACCTGCGGCAAATAACATCGTAAGAGGGTTCAAAGTGCGGAATCCTGGCGGCGCATATCGACACTTAATACCTCGGTCAGCGTCTTTTGACCTACTTTGAATATGGTCAATAGCCGCTATGACTTGATCGATGCTATTGTAACGTTCCTGCGGGTCCATTTTAGTACAGCAACTTATAATTTCACCCCAAGCTCCTCGTGCTAATCTTTCCTGAGGTAAAACACCCGTAAGCATCATATTCATAAGAATTCCGACAGAATAAATATCAGTCTGTGCGCACGAAGACGCAAAACCGTATTGTTCGGGTGCGGCATACCCAACGGTTCCAATTAATGCAGTATCTCGGACTGAATGATTTCGGTTCCACTTGGCCGCATTCATGTCAATGAGTTTAATAACACCATCCGGAGAAATAATGATATTAGATGGCTTGATATCCCGATGAATAATCGGAGGATGAGCCTTATGAAGTTCAAGAAGGATTGAACACAGCTGTCGAATAATATTTTCGACTTGTTCTTCTTTCAAAACTTTTTGCTCATCGAGAATTTGCTGCAGCGTAGTCCCGCTTATATATTCTTCCAACACAATGAGCTGATTGGAATCTTCAATCACTTCATATATGCGCGGTGTGTTTTTAATCGGATTGTCCTTCAAATACCTAAAAACTTCTACATTGTATATCTTTAATATCTTTTTTACATAAATTTTTTTATCTGATATATTCTGTACCAAATACACGCCATGATCTTCATTGAGAGATGCAATCTGCTGATAAAAGGAAAGCCTACACTCCTCATCCAGTCTCATAGGTTTTTCCTCCCTCTCAAATTACCAATCAGATAAAATCTTTAACACGAAACCGCTTCATTTAATATTTTCTTCAGCAAATCCGTCACACCTTGGGCGGACTGGATTGTTGCGATCATTAGCAGATCGCCGTCCACCTCAGCCCAGTTGATGTCGTATCCGGCGTTGCGGATGAGTTGCGCAAGGAAAACCCTCTGGGTGCGGCCATTGCCTTCCCGAAAGGGATGCAGGTCGTTGGTTACACAGTAAAAGTCTACAATCTCGTCCACAAACTCGCCGTGAGGTAAGTTCTTGAAGTAATTTCGATCCTCGAGGCGGTGGAAAATCAGCTCCGCCTGACGCTCAATGTTTTCTGCGGAGCAAAACCGGGTGCCCTTCTTGCTGATATCGACCGTGCGGATTTGACCTGCCCAATCGTACATGTCGGAGAACAGAAAATGGTGAACGGTCTTGTAGTGGGCAAAGTCGAAGCTGTCTGTTTTTGGATGCTCCATCCATTCCGCACTGCGGGCAGACACCAGAACCGTTTCCACCTCGTTGAGTTTGGCCTCATC
>JBJDYH010000052.1:0-4257 GCA_051867135.1 Faecousia sp.
CGATTGGTTCCGTAGAAGGTATCCTCCCGGCCACTGATTAGTTTGCAAAGTGCCTCCAGTCTGTCCCAGTAGGTGTTGTTATAATCCATTTCATAGGAATGGCCCCATATGTAGAAAATCTGTGGTGATTCCGGTTTCATCACCACGAATTGCTCAGCCATTTCCATCATCTTATCCCATTCCAGATGATAAACGCTGGGATTAAACCGGTACAGATTTTCCTGCAATTCAAAACTGTGGGTGCTGGTAATGGTTCGGCTGTACCGGACACCGGTATGCTCCCGGATGATTTTTGCCACCCGGTCATCATTGTTGACACCGCCGCAGGGGTACGCCATTCCAACCACCTCATAGCCTGCCAGATCACTGAGCTTCAGACGATCCTCCTCCACCTGGCGGATGATCTCCTGTTCATCGAGAGTCGTCAGATTCGGATGCGTCAGTGTATGAACCGCCACCTCATGTCCGGCATAGATTTCACGGACATCCTGAGGCCAGATCTTATAATGTGCAATCCGCTGTTTTTCCCGTATGAGACATCCATTTTTCCCCAATCGCTCGGAGTTGAGGTTGAATGTGCATTTTAGGTTGTACCGGTTCAGCAGTTCAATCAGACGGATATCCTGTGTCACGCCGTCATCATAGCTGAAAGTAACTGCCTTCCGTTTCTGTTCTTTCCAAGTACACATAAAAATTCCTTTCTTTCATCTATTTGTGTCACAAGTTAGAGTTTCCCTTTCATCTGGGGCAGCGTCATTCACAAGAAAACGCTGATATGCTTTGAACGCAACCGGCAGATAACAGAACGGATGCCATCACGGCTCTGCACGAATCTCAACCCTGCCGCCGGATGGAACGGCAGCTTTTGTCAACCCAGATGCTTGTTTTTCTGATACAACATCTCCGCAGCAGTTTAAAATCCGAATGGTGATGGTTTTGTTGGGTAATGCAGTGAAGTCAAACAGCTTATCCCCGCCTACACAGAAGAATACATCTGTTCGAGGTAAAGTCACACGAAATGCATCACCATGATAAACGACTGCAATTTGCCGCTTGCTTTGTGTCACGCTCATAACATTACACCGATAAGGAACATCACAGGAGAATGTGCCTTCTTTCAGAATTGGCAAATTCTCTCTGTAGTAATTGAGAAAACGCTGCACAACCCGTAAATGCTCCACCGACAAGGATTTTAAAAGCATAGAAATCTGTGGAACTGCAAACATGGCAGCCAGAAGCTGACGTGAAACATCCTCCTTGGGTGTGTCTGGGTGCCACATGATCATATCCGTGTGGACTGCTGTTTTTCCCGAAGTCATGCGAAGTTCGGCAACCCCACGGGTGTTTGTATTTGCCGAATAGGGGCAGTCATTAACACGAAGCATATTTCCAAAGGCTCGCACAGCTGGTCCCACATAGGTTTGGCGGAACTCAATCAGCGCATCCGGTTTTACAGCAATAACCGCATCATGGATGTCACACATTAGTCGGAACATGGCATCCTCCAACACAGGAATGTCCATATCATCCGTCGGGAATGCAGTATCAGATCCAAAATAAAATTCGTCGATAAAGTCTAGTTTCAGGCCATCCAGTGCATAAGTCTGCATTGCATCACGGTAAAGCGTCACCAAGAAATCTCTCACTTCCGGATAGCGTGGATCGAGGACGCCAAACTCTCCATCATTGGCAATTCGCAGATATTTGCCTGCGAAGCGGCTATAGTTTTGAGATCCACTGCCTACAAATGGAACAGAATACCAGAACATTACTTTTAAGCCTAAAGCATGGCAAGCATCCACGAAGCGCCGTACATCTCCGATTTTTTCTGGCTGGGGTTGCCAATCACCAGTAAAGATGTAGCCACGATTGTTGTCGGTACATTGCCAGCCGTCATCTACAATGACGGTGCGAAAGCCAAGTTCTTTCGCGGCTTTCAATTCCTCAAGAAGCGCATCAGGAGAGATTTTCTGATGGAAATTGTACCAAGTTGAGTAAAGCGGCTCATAGGCATCTTCAGGGACAAATCCAGGGATGTATGTTCTTTCCCATCTGGATACCGCTGCTCGCACTGTTTCGTATAACGGAAGTTGGCGATCATCCATCCACAGTGTCAGATCATAGCGACTGCATGGAGCAGATGGCGTGCGGAAAAGCGTAATCTTCCACTCTGTATCGCAAGATTCTTCGACAACTCCGGCAGAAAAACAAATATTGTTTTGTACATCAGAGAGGGATGCGGTAATACGGTTTTGACCATCAGCAGCTACTAAGCTTATCAGCGGCATTTTACCAGTCAGACAGCTTTCACAGGCATGGGGCCTCCAGTTTGGAGCAACGTCAAAATTCGTTCCCATCGGAGACCAAATCGCATCAGTGTCAATCATTGGAGTGTAGAAAATGATTGTGACAGGTATTGGAATGCACTCTTTTCCAAATTCAATGGAAATATCAAACCGGTTTACCCCATTATCTTTGCGTTCCTCCACTCTCGTCATAAAGGAATCCGCGCCTTGAAATACAAACTTCATAGAATTATTCTCCCTATGTTGCAATATGAAATCGTTATTCGACGTAGGTTTTGTAAATACCTTTTTTCAGATGGATCGACTCGCCCTTTTTCAGCGGCGGGCTCCCGTCAGTATCGCCTACCGCAATACCAAGTACAGCAGAATCAATGCAGCAACGCCGATCAGACTGGCAATCGGATTCTTTACCGGTAACATATATGCCCCCTCGGCAAATTACGGAATGATAACGCGAAGCTTTTCATTTCTATATTCAAAGTTCTTCCATGTATACCACACCAGAAATATTTCTGATTTTTTCAGTCATGACCAAATGGTCCTGGGGATTTTTCGATTTTACAGACGCAATATACGCCCGAGCACCATCATTCTGCGTACCATCAGGCTCATGCTGAATATCCTGTATTTCCAAATCCAGCTCCCGGACCGATCGGATAAAGATTCCCAGCTGTACGGATTTGTCCAATTCCATGTAAAAATCCAGAAGTCTTGTTCTGCGATGTACTCTACCTTCCCAGCGATGCAGGATTGTCAATATAGCATAGATTCCAATCGACGCAGCAAATGCACCCTCGTAAAAACCTACACCGAGAGCCAATCCAACACCAGCCGCTGACCATAACCCCGCGGCGGTTGTTAATCCTCTGATCTGATTATGCTTGGTTACGATGATGGTACCGCCCCCCAAAAAGCCGATTCCGCTCACTACCTGAGCGCCTAGTCTCATCGGGTCGCCAGCTCCCGAACCTTGATAAATGTACTGATTGGTCAGCATAATCAAGCACGATCCAATGCAAACAAGCATATATGTACGCAATCCAGCAGGTCGGTTTTTCATGCCTCTTTCAAGACCAATGATCCCGCCAATCAGGATCGATGACAGCAGGCGTAATATAATAGCCTCATAAGTTATTTCCCTTAGAACCATTAACTCCCCTTTCCTCTCAACATGGGGCTTCCCATCTCCATCACCGTATTCTACTGTAAGCACGACCTTAAGCCTGTGCATTCTCGCCAGCTGTCTGATGCCGCTCCAAATCTTCAAATACCTTTATAAAGAAAAACGTCTGCAAGTAACCTGGCAATGTAATTCCAATAATCAAAATGATCGGAGTCGCAGCTGGATAAATCAGAATCAACGCCATCGGTAACATCATCAGCAACGCCATCATAATGGTACGGACAAAGTGTGTAAATCCAATGCAGTAGCTGTTGATGATGATCCGTCCGACACTGTTGTTATACCGGGACAACAGTACAAAGCTCCATGTTAGACTGATCAAAACCAGTGCGGTAAATAAGTAAACCGCATATCTCGCTTCCACCAGTTCAGGAATACACGCAACAAAAATCAAGTAGTATTCTGCTGCAAGTGCGATAATCGCCGCAAGATACATGATCCATAAAATGATTCCCTGCCTCAGATTCTGTCTAAACGCATGGAAGAAATCCTTTGTCACAAAGCTTGTCTCTTCGTTGCGCAGACGAAGCAACACATAATACATAGATGACAGTGATGCACCAACTGTCACAATGGGAACGCAGCAGATGATCGTTAATACATTTAAGATCATCAGGTCAGCCAGTTTACTGAGAAAGGACATAACCGGATTGTTGAAATCAAAAATACCTTTCATTATTTGCTTTTCCTTTCTGCTGTCTGGGGAAGATCGCCGTGATTACCTGAATACTACCAGCGCAGCGTTCATTTGCTTTTTTATACAATGAA
>JBJDYH010000053.1:0-19122 GCA_051867135.1 Faecousia sp.
GACCCAGCGGGAAATCGCTGCCAAGTACGGAATATCCCGCTCCTATGTATCCCGCCGCGCTTAATGTAAGCGGCTATTCATCGTTCAGCCTTCGGATTTGTTTGGATTCCATTTGATGTGTACCGTGCAAACCAGCGCCCCGATAAGCGCGCCCAAGGCATTGTGAATTACATCGTCAACCTCAGCTTGTCCCAGCGCAAAGTGATACTGACAGAATTCAATCCCGGCACTTGCCAGAACAAGCAGCGCAGTGATGAGGAAAACTTTTTTTGCCCGTCTCCAGCTCTTGGGCAGAAGTTCACAGGCCAGGAGCCCGGCAGGGTAGAAGAGGGCCACATTCATAAAGTTGCTGCGGAGGATTTCTCTGTTTTCACCTGCCATAACAGCACGGTAGGAGTGGAAGGGAACCAGTTCTGGCTCTGCAGGGATCATATCCGGAGTGCGGTCTGTCAAAGTGGCAGCGGCAATAACCGCAAGCCAGGCCAGAAATAGAAGTGCAATCACATGCCGCCAAAAGTGCTTTCCACGCAGCCAGTGCCGCAAAATGAGGTATGCGGCACTGGCTGAAATGATCAGCAGAACCGCATCTGCAATTGATAAACAATAAAACCAAAGAAAAAAAGACTGAAGCATGATTCACCTAGTGTAGATGTCAATTGAGAATTAGGTCATGTGCTCATCGGTATCTAATCTTGCGAGAAGGTGACAGCCACACGTTAGAGCCTAAGCAAGATTGATCAACACAAGCCAGGCAGCAGGATATCAAGGACGATCATGATCAATTGATTGGCGATATCAAACAGGACATTGATAGGCTCTGCATTTTGCTTTCATTAAGCAATAATACCTTTTGCTAAATGTCAGCCTGTAGCCACTGAAGCACTTTGGCTTGTAACCCATCGCACAACCTGTCGATTGCTCTGGAAATCCCGCATTTCTGGAACAGTTGCCGCCGAAGCCACTCTATGATACAGCATATAAGGAGTATTGCAATTGTGCAAATAATTACAATAGGAATTGCCGTTGGTAATTCTGAAAACCTTGCTGGATTAAGAAAATTCCATAGCAAGGGCCGCACAAAACGGTTTTCATGGATCAAATAAACGCCAAACACTAGCGGGCTTACCACACGAATGATTTTGGAAACCACATTGTTACGAACATTTACAGCGCAGAAAAACTGAAACAGGCTGAAGCTGGCAAGCACAATCGGGATTGAAATATACGAATAGAACAAATTTGGCAAAACAATCCGTCCAAAAATATATGGGGTAATATAGTATGCCGCAAATCGTTCTCCTGCAGTAACCAAGACACACGCCAAATAACAAAGCAAAGGTTTCTTCCAGCCAAATCTGTCTTTCGGGATATAGAGCCTGACATAAGCGGTTACGACATACAGCACACAAAACCAAAGAAAGCTGTATCCATTTGCAACTCCGCCGAAGTCACTTATATATATAATATTATGTGCCACCGAAAACAGGCTCAGCAAAATGATACAGCACAGCAAATGCATTTTTTGACTCATCACCCGAATGGCACAATTCAAGAATGGAAAAACACAATATAGAAGCAGGTAGGCCGTAACGAACCAATACTGCTTCATTGTCACGACCATGCAGCTTTTGATCAATTCCTTGAACGAAAAGCTTCTGGTCATGGCAGAAACGATCGCGCAGCAACCAACGGAATAGACAAACGCCTGGAGCCATATACTTGCTAGCTTCCTCAGCTTAAACTCTTCGGTACATAAATAGTACCCGCTAATGATCACAAAGCAGTTCACAGCAACAAAACATGCAGCCAACAGCAGATTTCCCGCAATCCAATTCGCAGTGAAAGGTATTAGTGCGGCGTTCAGTCCCCCATGGCTAAAAAAATGCAGGCAAACCACCATCAGCATGCTCAGCACTCTAAGAGCGTCCATATTCCAATCCCGTTTAATCTCCATCATTACACAGCTCCATAATTCCAGATGCTTTTCCTCGTTACCACAGATCCGTTCCATGCTCGTATTGGCCCACATTTGTTCTCCACGGTCTGGTTGTGCCAAGACATCCGGAAAACGTAAATTGTTGGGGGCAGGTGCCCGCCTCTTAAGTAAATAGTTTCCGCTGCCATGTGTGGGGAAGCTTTCTCATCATTGCGGCTGTTGCCTATCCGCCCAGAAACGTCCCCAATGTGCTGTGAATCGCATCATCGATCTTTGCCTATCCCCAAAGCGGTATTGACAGAACTCGGCTCCTGCGCCCACGATGGCAAACAGTGTAGTAATGAGACGACCTTTCCCGTTCTGTTCCATCTCCTATGCAGCAACTCGCAGGCCAGTCAATAACGCAATCAGGACTACTGTCTCTGAGCGAGGAAGACAGTAAAATAAGAGGAAAATTCCATTTATTGTGATTTCAAATTTGTGCTTTGTTTCTCAGTAATGACCCTTGCAAGCCGTGCAACAGCCCGATACGGGAAGCTATGCTTGACCGCCACAATGAATTTCTCTTTTTTTGTGGGTGGCAGGAGAGTTTCTATACTGTGATAAACTCCCATTGAGTCAAGTTCAGAAAAAAAGCAAGCTCTTCGTGGATGCATTACAGATGGTCTAAAATAAGCGGGATTGGACGGTAAGGCCGTATCCATTGATGTGGGGTGAAGCACAAGCTGAGCATGGAGTAGGTCCAGCATAGTTCTTCCTTTTGCGGTATTAACAATCACCAGAGATGTACCGCGAGCGTTGTACACCTCCTTTTGGACAAATCGGACGCCCCAGTAGTCTCCCAGCGTAATGTCGCTCTCGCGATTTTTCCCCTTAAAGATACATCTGCTACAGGACGGCCTTGTACTTAAGCCGCCAATAAAAGCCTGCATATAAAGATTTTTGTCTCCTTTAAGAACATACTCTTCGCCGTTCGCAAGCTGAAAGCTGAGGCAATAGTTTTCCCAATTGTCGCGCTTATCTCTGAAATTGGCAGAACGAATTTCTGCATTTTCCCGTACCGATGTTTCTCCAACAAAGGCTTTCCAGACTTTCGGAGATGGAATGCTGTGGCATATGATATCGATACAGATTAGATTGTCATATTCCCTCTGAAGATAATGCTTTAGGCCGGCGATTTGGCATGGTGTTCCGGAGAACAGCACAGTCTTATTCTGCTGCAACTCATGTTCCGCTTCCTGATAGGACAGGCCGATTTCACTTTGTACATATTTGGAGCCGCGCAGTTTGCAAAGTGATTTCATATCCCTGACAGCAATATGATGGACCGCGTCCGGCGTATCAAACGCCGCGCCAAAAACAACGCCGCCCATCCGAATGACATGCTCGGCCAGTACGGAAAAAACACCGCCGGAAGAACTACACTCCACGACATTGGGATCAGCCGAATGCGCGGCATAGACTGCGGGTTCTGCCTCAAAGCCGCTTACTGCTCCGGGGAGTGTCGGACACACGGCAACGCATTTGCGGCAATCCACGCATTTTTCCGGATCAATTTGAGGATACGGAAATCCTTCGATGTCCGGAAGCATAGCAATACATTGCAGCGGGCATGCATTGGCGCAGGCCGCGCAGCCGGTGCATTTTTCGCTTTCAGTAATGCTGGTCAAACCGCTTGCCTCCCTAAAATAATTCTTTTAATTTTCCGTGTCATTCGGAGCCAGAAAGAAGCGGGTCTGCATACAAGCTGATAGTAAAGTATCCTGTCGTTTTGTGTAGGCGTTGTTGTGTTTTTCAGTTCCATATAGCTTTCCACAAGAAGAGGTCGTTCCTTGTGTGCAAGAGCGATTTGGATTTTGCTTCTGCAATGCTCCGCATATATCTGCTTTAACAGGGCGTCTTGAGACACTTGATCCGTTACAATTTGTTTCAGCAGGTGCTGCCTGATATCCAGGTAACCATCCGCATTCCGTATTGCTTTTTGAAGCGATGTATCAACTGAGGCAGTGGAGGAAAGAGATTCTTCCTGCCGAATGTACTCCATCAGTGGCTCGTCGATAAAGCCGCACCTGCGATTGTAAACGACCGGCAAAAGGAGCTGCAGATTCTGTCCAAAGCGAGAAGGATAGATCGTCCGATCCGGATAAAAAGAGAAAAGGAGATCCGTCCGAACCATGTAGCTACCTGCCCAATTATTGGTTTTCCCAAGCAGCAGGGCGGTAAAAATGTCAGCTATGTTCTTTTCAACATCAGTCTGTACAAACAGCCACCGGTTTTTCCCGGATACAGTCCAACCATT
This sequence comes from Faecousia sp., assembly GCA_051867135.1. Taxonomy (GTDB): domain Bacteria; phylum Bacillota; class Clostridia; order Oscillospirales; family Oscillospiraceae; genus Faecousia. Next base: position 4,236 of record JBJDYH010000053.1, read on the forward strand.
GCTTCGAACTGCTGCGGCGCTGGGATTCTGAATTAAGTAGGCCGCTTTTTTTGATATTGACCCTTGGAGGAATCGATCATCAGCGTCGAGAAGCGTTAAATATTGTCCTGATACATATTTCAGTCCTGTATCAATGGCGCCGCCCAAGCCACGGTTTTTCTGGTATACATATCGGAATTTCCACCCTTTATTGAGAAACATCCTTTCCCATACCATAATTTTTTCTTTGCTGTGATCTGTTGAACCATCATCCACAACAATCAGTTCAACAGTGGGATAATCTTGTTCATAAACAGAGCGAATGCTGCGATCAATAAAGCGCTCGCCGTTATAACAGGGAATGATGACAGAAACCAAGTTATCAATCAAGTTTTGGCCCCTCACTTCAAATCATGGTTGTTTTTTCTGCATACAAACGAACACAATCTTTTTGCCATAATTTGAATTGCTTTGAACTCTTTTGTGCGTATGAACAGGATGGTATTTACGGCAAGGGGGAACACACAAGCGACGATACTCTTCAGAATAAATGTACAAAGCACATATGGCGTATGGATCAGACTGCAGAGCCAATGAGCTACTGCGATACAAAAGAAACCGAGAACAATATACTGTAAATATTTACGATAATACTTTGAAACAGAAGCATGGAAAACTTTCTTATAAATGATGATTGGCCGATACCAATCTGCGGTCAGCAAGCTTCCGATAATGGTTCCCAGGAAAACACCAGCAACCCCCATGAACTTTGCGAGAACGATGGAGGCTACCAGATTGATTCCTGCAAACCCGAAAGGAATCCACGCATCTTCCATGTAGGTCCCCGCTGCTCCCTTCATAGTGATCAAAGGGATCCGGAGACCGGTAAGAAAATTGTTGATTACAATAATCGCAACTGTAAAGGTATCAAATGTAAATTGGCTTCCGATCCATATTTCCCCAATGAACGGATTAAACAGGCACATAAAGCATACTGCCTCGAAGCAATAAATGAAATAGGCGCAAAACATTGTAGTTTCAAAAATCTCCAACTTGCGCTCATTATTTTCTACCGCCACCACATTGCCCATGCTGGCAGTAATGCCGGTGAAAAAGGTGGCAATAATGCCATTAACCATATTGCGGATCAGCAAATAGTTGGAGTAGATTCCGGTGGCGGACAGACTAACCAGCTTGGTGATAATCAGATTATCGGTTGAGTTGACCAGATAATCGCCGATTTTAGCAATGACTAGTCCGCCAATATTTTTCTTAATCGTATTTTTTTGCTCGGGAGCCAGTTTCTCGGAAGAATAAAAATCGACTTCTTTGTATTTCCGTGTGATGAATCTGTTTTGGGCAACCATAAGTGCAGCTGAGCACAAAATCTGGATGAACAAATACAGTATGTAACTCTTACTCAAAAGCAGTATGACCACTTGCAATACAGTCTGTATGGTATTGAAGGCGATGTTGATCGGAACAAGCTGATAAGCGTGATTATCTGATGAAATCAGTGTGGTTTTGTATGACAGAAAATAGCCAAGTACAGTTGTGGCAAGAAATACAAAGTATGCAACAGAAGTACCGTATGGCTGCTGGTCTGGGGGGACAAAGAAATCCAGAGCAAAATACAGGCCAATTCCGGAAATGGCTACAATGACTCCGATAATAGAGTACGCTTTCCTGTATATGCTCATGAGAGCGCTGACAGAGCGGAAGTCATGTTCTGCTAATGGTTTATATAAACTAAAACCTATCGCAGAGGCTATTCCGAGTTCTGAAATTGTCAAAAAGCCGAGTACGTTTCCAAGGAGGCCAGACAGCCCAAGATACGTTTCGCCCAAGCAATAGATAAACACCGTTCGAGAAACAAATCCGAGAACAGATGATAGCACCGTATTTCCAAAAGAAAAGGCAATATTCTTCGTGGAGTTTTCAAGTCTTGACATAGGTGATCCTTTCGGGTATCCGGTCACTTAATATGTTCGGCGCCAGCAATACTGCGTTTCAAATAATCCGGAAGAATTGATTTTAAGTGTTTATTTATTTCACCTTCATGCCCCTGCATCCAAGCGAATGCGTGAATTAAGTCACTTGAATCTCTGAGCCGCTGAACAGGTAAAACATATTTATCATCTTGACCAAAGAGATCTTTCGCAAGTCCTCTTGCTTTGACGGAATAGCCCACCACCAGTGTGGGAACACCGGAGGAATACGCGGCGATTGTGGCATGAGTGCGGGCACCCACAAAGAACCGACATCTGGCTAAATAGCCCTTCAACTCTTCACAAGTATGATCCTCAATCATCACAACTCGGCCGCTCTCAGCAAAGTCATCATAAAGTGCTCGAAGCGGAATTCGGTCATCGTTATCCTGCCATACCACATGAGGGATCAGCGCAATGGACATGTCAGTCTGATTCAGGATATACCGGATCAGCTCCCGGTAATTTTCCATAGTGATGCCGGGGGTGCTTTCATTTTTCATGATCATGGGGCTGATATTGATGCCGACGGTATTTCCTTCCGTAAAGCCATCTGGCAAGGGGAGACTGATCGTATCCAGACAAAAAGCGGGGTCCGAGACCAATACGGTATTGGGATTTACTTGCTTTAACGCCTCGTATGAAATGGTCTCTCTGGCGGTGATCAAATCGTAATTGGCTAGGTCTTTGGCAATCTCAGGCCTTTGGACAATTTCCGGTTCGACAGAGCATCCCCACAGGACAGTCTTTGCGCCTCTGTGCTTTGCCATCTCGTGAAACATAGTGTATTTGTACACATCGGCGTAGCAGTAATTATCACCGCCGATCGACATGGCGATATCGCCCGGCCGGATATTGGAAAACGCACGCTTATAGTACAGCTTTTCCAGGGGAATAAAATCTTTTTTCAGCTTTAAGGCCGCATACGCAGTGTAGAAATCCACCGAGAACCGATTCAGACGAAGATCACGATCCTGAACCACAGTGCATAGTTCATCAATACCATAGCGGCGATCCTCGTCCGGCTGGGAGGAGATCAAAACAAGCTCTTGCTCATTCAGTAGTTTTTTTGTTGCCCTTACAATAGCCTCGCAGCCATGATTACCGCTGCCGCCATGTGCGTAGAGAACTACCTTTGACATACTTAATCTCCGATCCGAATCAAATGTTTGTTTTCGTATCGCAAGCCGTACGCAAAAGCCAGATAAATAATCTTCTCTTTCCACGGGAAGGCGGAACAACTCAATATCTGCGCTTTGTACTTGCGAAATAATTGCTGGGCGCTCTTCATAAATCCTGTACTGCCCATCGCGGGCTTGTCCATAAGCGGCTGAACATACTGCATCAGATGGGAAGCGGTGATATAAAATGTCGCAGGCTCCAGTTCCTTGTGTTCGCAAATAAAGCCCAGCAATTCATCGGTTGCTTTGATAATATCCAATGAGGGGGCTTTCAAAAAGCTGCTCATAGCACCTTGCGGATTTTGAATGTACACGTATTCCGTTTGATTTGTCACGGCGATGCGCTGCGCATTTGCAAATGCATTTTTTACAAATAAGATATCTTCATATGCTTTCAGTGGAGGAAATGTAAGAGAATCAAGCACTTCCCGGCGGAAAAGCTTAGCACACGGACCGGAATTGATCGTTCGTCTGATAAACAACGCGTTCAGCGCCTCGGTCTGTGTCAGCAAACATGGAGCGTGTGTGAAACGCATGACTTCCGTCTCGCCTTTTCTGACGCAGACATCGCAGACCGCGATGTCTGCGCCTTTGCAAGTGCGGAGAAGTTCCTGTAGATAATTGGGCGCTATAACATCGTCGGCATCCAAAAATGTAATAAACTCTCCAGACGCTTCCTGAAGTCCCCGGTTTCTCGCGGCGGATGCGCCGGCGTTTTCCTGGCGAATATAGCGGAAACGCGTATCTTGCTTTTCAACCTTCTGACAGAAGTCACCGGAATTATCTGTACTCCCATCATCGACCAGGATTGCCTCAAAGTCTTTTTCCGCTTGTTGCGTTAGGCATTCTATTATCTTCTTGACCGTTGCCGAAGCATTGTATATAGGAATGATTACACTAATCATTATGTATCTACTTCCTTATACTGCAAATATCTGCGAAAGGAAAGAAACACACCGAAAGGAAGAGCTAAGACTGTATACAGCCATGCATTGGTCTTAAAAATGTAAGCGGGATGTTTCCCATAGATTGATAACGCAATATGTTGACAAGCGGCATGAAACTTACGTTTTGAGGATAAGCTGTATTTGAGCATGTGATTAAACATCATTGCATATCCCATCGGGTTTTGTTTTTCCAGGCGTTTGCTGCCTTTTGTCAGGCCGTCATCCCGGTATTCACAAACATAAATAATATCTTCATACCACCGGAGCTTATACCCGGCAAGTGCAATCTCATTGAGTGCAATTTGCTCCGGGGCAAATTTCTCCCCCGGCCACTCAGCCATTGGAAATTCCTTAAATAATGACGTCTTATACGCTTCACACATATCCGCATCAAGGTCGTATAAGCTGCGCTCCAGATTTGTCGCGTCCACAAATCCATGGGAGTTCACTTTGGGCGGAGTTCCTTTTAAATAGGAGCCATCCGGATAGCCTCTGGCTGCGCCGATACCAATAAAATCATCTTTGCCTTCGATATCCTTGACCCAATGATTCATTTTTGCAATGGCTTCCGGCAGAAGGATATCGTCAGAATCCACCATGAAAAAGTAGGGTGCCTGTGCATACTGAATGCCAAAATTAATTGCGCGGGGTTTTCCGCCATTCTCCTTTTTGTAATATCGAACCGGAAACGATGGATTACTGTTGATCCAGTCTGCCACTAAAGATTCTGTTTCATCTGTGGAACCATCATCCACAATTAACCACTCAAAATCCTTGCAGGTTTGCTGACACAAAGAATGATACAGATTTGGGAGGAGATATGCCCTATTGTATGTAGGCGTAAATACAGTAAATTGAGGCATACGTTTCCTCCTCAGCAGGCTTCTTGCCAAACGGTATAATCTCATCGTAGATTTCGGTATGAAGCATATGCCTTTGCGGAGCCAAAACAACAGCCATTTTTGCAGTGCTTTCTCTCCGCGCGGTGTTAGCTTCTCTTTTTCGCATATGGTGCAGAGCTGCATAAACCTTTCCGAAAACTGTGCTATAGGACAGTGAAATAAGGAAAAATACAGGTAATTACGGAGGGTTTCTTCGAGGATCTCCTGATTCTGCCCTGCAAAAACACCCATTTGCCTCAGAAAATCTCGATAATGCAAATTGATCTGTAATTGAGCTACATAATCGATCGCTTCGCTGCTCACCAACGCAGACGAGTTTTCTGCTTCCTGAAGATAGTAGTAGTATGGCTTATCATCGAAATAAATAGTACGAACTTTTGGATAGAGCCGAAGATAGAAATCGAAATCTTCAGCTAAACGCAGTGTTTCATCAAAACGAATTTCATTAGATAATTCCTTGCGAAATAGCTTCGCTGCACAGCAACCGTATAGACCTGTCATTTTCTGTACTTCCGCAAAATTGACGAGTATTTCGGATCGCTGTACAATTCCATGATATGGCATAAGCATGGGCTTCCGTAAATCAGCCCCAGTCCAAACTTTTTCTACACATCCAATGACTAAATCAACATTGTTCTTTGCAATGCAAGCATAAAGATTGGCAAGATAGTCAGGATGGATTTCATCATCGCCATCAATAAAAGTGATGTATTCGCCCTGAGCACAATCCAGGCCAACATTGCGCGCATGAGATACCCCGCCGTTTGGTATGTGAAATACTTTGAATCTGGCGTCTTTAGATGCGAAGTTATCACAAATTGAGCCGGAACCGTCAGTAGAGCCGTCGTCGATAAGGATGCATTCATAATCATTAAAGCTTTGCTCTTGTAGCTGCGTTAGAGTATTGCAAAGATATCTTCTTTTATTATACACAGGAATAATAACACTAATTTCCATATTTTTTCAAATGGATCCTCCGATAAATAAGACTTAATTTGTTTTTAATAGAGCCGCAGTGTCGTGTACGGAGAATTAACCAGAATGCTGCGTTGAACAGACTATGATATTGGACTTCAATAGTAGGAATTGTTGCTCTATATGAGATATAATGATTCGCGAATAAGTATAGATGAGAATGATACAATTCCGTATCAGATACAAATTCATAAAAATCGATAAGATGTTTAAACAAATCTAACCTAGCACAGGCTTTCTTTTCAAGTGCTGTATGATGCATAATGGATACTTCGTGTTCAATATAGTAATAAACAGCCCTGGGGTATGTAACAACAATGTCAGCGTTATGATAAGCTTTTGGCATGCACCAAGAATCCTCATATATTTGCCCAACCGGGAAACGGAGATTCTTCCAAATTTTGCCCGAAAAAAGTTTGCAGCATGCAATGACTGTAGGAATAGCATCGTCGGAGCACTTCAATATATCTAGACCACGATATTTTCGAACATCCAAAGGAACATGGGACCAGCGAACAAAGCCTTTTACGCCAATACCATAGTACCCTCCAATTACGATATCTGCATGTTCTTCTTCTGAAAGACGCAAAAGCTCGGCAATCATATCGTTTACGATATAGTCATCACTATCAACAAAGGTGATATACTCGCCCTTCACATTGTCGAGACCCTTATTTCGAGCGGCACTGACTCCCTGATTTTCCTGATGAATCACATGGATGCGTACATCCTTTGCAGCGTAGTCATCGCAAATTTCCCCGGAATGATCGGTACTTCCGTCGTCAATAAGGATTACTTCCAGATTTTTATACGTTTGTTCAATGACACTGTCCAGGCAACGCTGCAGATATTTTTCAACATTATACACTGGAATAATGACAGAGATTAAAGGAGAAGTGCTCATTCCTGTACCTCCGATGAAGACAACCAAAGCCGTTTTAAGAGCGATGTGGTTTTAGAGAAACAACTGATCAATCTGCGCCCTGCGACAGACCGGTAGCGGATCGACCAGTACACCGCCTTAAACGAAAGCGGGATGCCCGAGATATCATACCCCTCCATCATACGAATGACGCGGGGATGGTTCATTACAGTGCGGACCTTCTCGTTCTGCTTTTTTCGAGAGAGGGATTTTTCTTCCAGGATATAATAGATTTCCGCACGGGCCAGATAGAACATGTTGGACTTGATCTGTTGGGTAAAGTCGTAACCCGAGCAGTTCCCAAAGAAATTCTCCGTTTCTTCGTTGATTTTCAAAGAACTGTCCCACCACCAGGGCTTGTAGGTTTTGGACGCGGAACCTTCTGTCATACGGTAATGATAGAATCGTTGGCCCTTCAGGTAAGCAAATGAGTTTGCACAGTACAGAACTTCAGAACCAAACGGCGCATCCTCGCTGATCCAAATGTCCTCCCGATAGGAAAGATTATTTTCAACAATGATTGCCCGTTTGATGAGCATCGCCCAGTTGGAAATCGTAATAGGAAACTCCACACCGTCCATGACAAGGTGCGGGTAAACCTCCTTGCGGATCTGTCCCTTATCATAAAAGCCTTCTCGGATGTTGGGCTGTGTAAAGGGAGATACCTGCTCTCCATTGAAACGCTCATAGTCGCATAAGCACACATCCGCACCGGCAGCCAACATATTTTCGTACATATCCGGAGAAATCCAGTCGTCTGAATCTACAAAGGCAACATATTCGCCCTGCGCGATCTTCAAACCTGCGTTTCTGGCAGACGCCGCCCGACCGTTGGCTTTGTGGATCACCTTGACTCTGTGATCCTTCTCTGCATAGGCGTCACATATGGCAGGGGAGGAGTCCGTCGAACCATCGTCCACAAGGATCACTTCAATATCGCGCAGCGTCTGTGCAAGAATGCTGTCCACGCACTCGGCAAGATATTTCTCAGCGTTATAGACTGGAACGACCACACTGACTTGGGGCATATTATTCCTCCATTAGCTTATATATTTTTTCAACTTCCTGCGCATTAGAATAATCCCGCGCTTTGCAGTTTTCTGAAAGTTGCCTCATTTTTCCCGGGTCTTGCAGTAGCGCCGCAATTCCCGCAGCACAGCCCTTGTTATCCATTGGCACGATCACACCATCCACGCCGTCCTCCAACTGGCTGGCGGAGGTGGCATAGCGAGTGATTACCACCGGCTTGCCAAGCATCTGCGCTTCCCGCACGGTGACGCATTTTCCCTCGTACCGGCTGGGCTGAACGTACAGGTCGCAGGCTTTGATGTAGGGATATGGGTTCTCTTTCTTGCCGAGAAGGATAACACGCTCCTCCATATGGGCTTCTGTGATCTTGCGCTGGATCAGCGCCTCATCTCCGCCAAAGCCGATGATGTACCACTTTATATCGAAACCTGCCCGAATCAGCTTTGCACAGATATCAGGGACATTATCAAAGTTCTTAGCTGAACAGTAACGACCTATGGACAAAAGCCGAATACTGCCATCCGTAGGTATTTCTGTTTCAACCGAAAAGGCGCTTGCTTGTTGACAAATCAGCCGTTCCGGCAAAATATTTTGAATTAAAGCAATTCTATCTTTGAGGGTGGGGAATACCTTTATAAAGCTATCTGTTACCGCATCAGAAATGGAAGAAATATAATCGTAAGCCCCCCACATAGCAGTTTCTGATATTACATCCACCTGTACCTTGGTATAATCCGTATGGATCCATGCAATTTTCTTTTTTGCATTCACTTTTTTCGCCACAAAATAGTGGGGAGTTAAAAAGCTGATAGCCAAATCATATTCCTTGTTAGGGTGAATCCTTGGCATCAGCGGGCAGGTATACTTGTGGCTGTATTCAAGGGCAACACCGCTATCCGTATAACCATGACGCTTTGTGTAATACTTTGCGGCCAGCTTTCCCGCAAATCTGGCCCCTGTCAGCAGAATATGGCCCTCTTTCAGAGTAGCCTGCATAGGACGTGCTAGCACGGTGTAAGCCGGAACTTCGGGAAGCAGATGAATATGATCCGGAATTGCTTCCATCAACTCGCCTTTGTGGCGAAGGAGAAATAGATCGACAACACACTTTTCTGAATCAATTGCATTCAATAATCCGATGAGGCTTCTCTCAGCACCGCCCAGTTCCAGAGCATGGGAAACAATCAAAATTCGTTTTTTCTTGCTCATTTCCGAAACCTCTTAAAAGCATCCACGCCAAAAATCCGATGCAAGGGCTTAGTAAGCTTGCTGCGAAGGATGGTTCCTTTGCTCATCCAGCTTTTTGAATACCAGTGAACAGAAATTGTATTCTTTGTCTTATTGAGCTGCCCAGTGGGATCATCATAAGGGTTCAGAAAGTCAGCTGGAAGGATCTCTGCTCCGGCAATGTTTTGCCGGGAACCATCAAGCCTTAAGCCTAAGGGAATCAGGGCCTGGGTGTTCAGCGCAGGACAGACTACCAGGGGATAGGTCCCATCCTCATTGGCTTTCAGATTCAGATACTGTTGTCGCATGGTCAGAATCGTCGGATGATTAGCCTCCGCTCCAAAGCCCAAGCCTGTGGCCACATTGCTGTTATTTTCAAAACCATAGAAGGCCCCATACTGCAGTAGCTCATCCGGATTTTTTAGTAGTTCCACATCAGTATCAAAATAAATGCCTCCGTGTTCAGCCACCACAACAAGACGAACAAAATCGCTCAAAAACGCCCACTTTTTATAGGACAGACAATATTCCGCATAAGGATATTCACGGATAGGAAAATTATCTTCATTCCACTCGATAATCTGGTAGTCTGGGCAGTATTTTTCCCAGCTGGCAATACACTTTTGGGCTAATTTTGGCTTTTCACCTCTGCCAAACCAACAGTAATGGATTGTTTTTGGGATCATCACCACGCCTCCAATCTGTATGGGCAGTTCTGCTTATAACTTAGTATCCAACTAAGTTTCAAATCAAACATTTACCCGCTTTCTATGGAATCTTGCATAAAGCCATGGGGGAAGCAGTCCTTTGCAAATGGGCAAAATTGGATAGCGAAGCTTGCTAAGGGGCAAATGACAATCCTTATACACTCGGTAGCTAACCCTGCTCTCGTTGATTCGATATTTAAATTTTCTGCGGTGATAAGCATTGCGGTCATCACGCATGCTATACACTACCTGCTGCAAATTATAACCTTTATACCCAGCGGCATAGAGTCTGACCCAGAGATCATAGTCCTCAACCCGCTCTGTATGCGGTGCAGAGCTGTAGCCGCCCAATTCCTGCAGCACATCCCGGCGCATCATACTGCCGGCATGACAGAATTGGGAGCCGCAGACGAAATCTTTGTATTGTGGTGTTTCACAATAACGAATTGTACCATATGTGCCCTGCGCATCGAAACATTCCATCCAGCCAGATACTAATACATATTCAGAATGCCTTTGCAGGAAAGTAAGTTCAGACTGAAATCGATTATAGGGGCAGACATCATCGCCATCCATACGAGCTACATATTCACCGTTAGCAACAATTAGGCAGCGGTTTAAAGTTGCGGCAAGACCCATATTGTGATCATTACTAATCACCTTAATCCGGTCGTCCTGAACAGCGAGCTGATTAGCCACCTCCAGCGTATTGTCGGAAGAGCCGTCATCGCACATAATCAGTTCCCAGTCTTCATAACTTTGGGTGCAAATGCAGGCTACAGCCTCTTCCAATGTTGAAGCGCAGTTATATATTCCCATCAATACACTGATCGTTGCCATTATTATCCCTCGGTCATATTTTCTAGTAAGAGCGGCAAAAGCGTCTTCTTTACCGACTTGACAGTATAGTTCTTAGCTTTCTCCATCCCGTCCTGACCCATTGTTTGGCACAGTTCTGGCTTGTGACAAAACTCAAGGATGTACCGCCCTAGGGCTGGTGTATCGCCTGCCGTAAATAGGTACCCATTTTGTCCGTAATGAATTAATTCTCTGCTTCCGCGATTGGCTGCGGCTACCACTGGCTTGCCGCACAGCATGGCTTCAATAATATTCAAAGGCATTCCTTCCCGGTGGCTACATGACACGACTACATCCACAGCAGGTACCACTTTTTCAAGATCAGTCCTGTAACCCAAGAAGTGTATATATTTTTCCGCGCCCAAGGATGAAACCAGAGTCTTTAATTCTTGCTCTAAAGGCCCGTTTCCGGCGAGGAGTACCTTTAGATTGGGTATTTTTTCTTTTACTTTCGCTGCCGCGCGGATGAGCGTTGCCTGATCTTTGTTTTGGTTCAGCTCTCCGGTGCATAGGATCACAAAATCCGTATCGGACAGTCCCTCGGCCTGCCGCATTTCACGGCAGGCCGCTTCATCGGTGGGGTGATAGCGCTCCGTGGATACGCCGACTCCGTGAATATGTGCCACCTTCGTATGAAACTTCTTCTTTGCAAGCAAATAATCCTCTTCCGTTATGGTTATCAGCATATCGCACAGCTTGGCCATTGCTTTTTCAATGGGGTAGTACAGCAGCCAGTTTTTCTTGGGAGCCCCTTGATAGAAATGAAAACCGTGCGCCATGTAGATCACGCGGCAGCCTCTTTTTCTGGCTTTCCTTGCCGCCAGGCGAGTTAAGATCCCGCCTACAGGGGTGTTGCACAGAATCAAATCGTAATTTTCTCGATCGATTAACTGTTTTAGCTGCTTATAGGCACCTATATTGTGTCGGTCGAATGGGGAACGTTGAAACGGAATCTCCGTAAACTTGTCCGCATATTTCAGTGCGAGGCCGTTTTTTTCAGCCAGATTATTGCGGGCGGCCACATGAACTGCGTTTCCGCGATCCTGCAATTCTTTTAAATAGGGAAGGTGGAACTGGCAGATGTGGCTGAGGACGGTAGCGGTGTAAAGTATTTTCATAATGGTTTCACCTGCTTTATTTGAAGTATCCAAACAAGGCGATACCTTTCAATTCAATTAAATGATTGATCGCAAGAAATCCAAAAGAGTTATACACGAGTATTCTGAATCAAAACCTATATACTGGTAAGCTGCAAATGCTGCAAATGCGCCTATATACACGGGAACGATAACCGTTTGCGACTTTTGGTCGAATAAGCGCCGGATGACCCAGGGGAACATGTAGATGGTGCCCACCTCAAAATAGCGGGCCATTCTGCCGAACATATTGGCGCCGTCTATGGAAGCCAGCAGCATAAACATGAAGCTGATGATGCTCATATGCAGCATGATATAATGTTTTCGCTCCATCTGAGGCTCCAAAATGTGCCTAAAGATTAAACTAATTACAGGTACAATGCCATACACTGCGACACGTAAAATATTCATCCCCTCACCGCTGAATACCATTTCCTCAGATGCACCTTTGCCAATTTCGTCTGCATATTCTAAAAGGGCAGAAATGGATTTATTAAATGTGAGCATAACAAAAACAGTCACAGCTACTACTGTAAAGGTACGCAGTCTCCACGGCTTTCCCGTTAACAGCAGAAGCACAAGGAAACACCATGCATAGGTATGGAGCAGACCGGCAATCAGTACCAGCACAACAAAACGCAGATATTTACGATCACGCAACGCCAAAACGCTGTGACATAAAACGGCCATGGCGATCGTCTGCTTCATAGCAGCCAAAGCGAAAAAGTAAGTGCCGAGCGTCAAATATGTATATACTGTCAGCGCATAGGTGTCACACTCTGAAATGCGGTAAAAAAATGTGACCATTAGAACCACCACGAAGATCGCGGCAAGCATGAAGTAGATGTGGTAGTTATTTGTTGCCGTACGAACTGCCGAAGTATACAAATTAAAAAGGGGATTGCTCAACAAATCATAGTTTTCGGGATCAGAAAAAAACTCCGATAGTTTTACGGCGTTTTGAAAGCTGTGGATGTAGGCCCCTGTATCGTTATAGCTGGTACGCAGACCCAGCAGACCGATCAAAGGCAGCATCAGCAGTATATTGAATGGATTCAGAGATTTGGTAATGCCGGGGGACTGCATCCTATAGCGGGCGGCAACAATATGGGCCATTACAAATACCCACACTATAATAAGAAACAATTTCTGCATTGACGAATCTCCATGACATTAGCTTATTACCAGACAAGCCTTGTTTTAAAAGCCTGATGTTAAAATGGAAGCCGGGAATGCACTTCCAGATATACCCTCTCGGCCAGTTCTCGCTTTAATGTCCATCCATGATCTTTCACATGAACGCCATTTTCCAAAATCTTTGAATTCAATTTTTGAATCACATCGATTTGAATTCTGTCTTTAATTCTCATGTTCAAAGGAACTGTGAGCATCAATTCCAGCAGTTTTCTGCAATTAAACGGAATAGTCACCTCATACACCAATCTATGCTCGTTAGTCAACGCCAAAGCCTCTCCTGCTCCCCACGAAAATTCCCAGTAGAACAGGTCCCACCATGGAATCAGGGAAAAAGTTGGTTCTCTATAATATTTGTCAAGATACTCTTTAAAAACCAAATCCGTTTCTTTTACCAGTTTTCGATTGTGAAGAAAGGCTTTATACATTGTTGTCAGATAGCGCGGTGTTGGCCTTGCTGGAAAGTGTTCTTTTTTATATCTTTTATGATATCTTGCTCTCCCGATCTCATCGACCCAAGATTTTATCTCTACCTTAAAGTCATTACAATTGCGAAAATAAATTCGCTTATAAATTTCTTTGTCTTTCAGATGCCCAATGTTCCCCATATTATACTCAATAATGGCATTGTAGTTTTCGAACATCTGGTCTTTTTTGTCGTTTATTGGAATATAGTATATATCATGTTTAAGCCCTAAATTCGTGGCAATCGTATGTGCTGCTTCCGCATCAGCAGTTTCTCCCTCACAAGATATATAACTGAAACATCCAAGCGAATCATACACCTGGCGTGCTGCCGCCAATGTGGTTGTACTATCTCTTCCGCCTGTTAGACTAATAGCCGCTTCCTTTCCCCATTTTTTTGCAATTAAAATGAGGTTTGACTCTAATATATCCCCAATTTTTTGAATTATATCGTTGTATTCTTCTTCGCTTTCACATGCCTGAAGCTTCCTCTTCGGGAACACCCGTTCAAACTTAAGCTCTTGATTTTCAAACAAATATATGTAGTTCGCTTGCGCTCGTTTCAATTCTTTATACGGAGATAAATCTCCTGGAAGTACCGGACCAAAAAGAGGATAAAATTTATAATTAACGAGTTCTTCCACATAAGGATCTCGTGTCAGCGATACAATGGACCGCACCAAGTTGCAGTGCGATGTTACATAAAGAAATTCATCAACAACCCCTAAATATACGATTTGCATGCTCACCGCATCAGTCAATAATTTTAGAGTTTTACCATCAATAACCCCGATTGTAAAGACGCCAGTCAGTTCGCTAACCTTTTCACAAAATCGGTCTATTGACTGGAAATAGTGATTGGCTAAGCTACGCAAAATGTCCCTTTCATCATATTGCTGTTCAAATGGGTTATAGGCATGCCCAATCAAAAGAAAAGAAGTGCTTTTCTCCGTATAAATGTAAGAGGTTGTTTCTGGATGAAGCCATACATTGTATTGCCCTAATGGTTTGCATATCCACAGCTGAGTTAACACCGACTCTATTAAATCAATTGTTTTATTTGTTGTAATAAGAAAGCCCCTGGAAAAAACCAAAGATTGGTACAGTTTATCGGATTGAATAATTTCTTCAATTTTCTCTTGCTCAATAGTTTTCATTCCTATACCCTCTTTTTGTATAAACCCAGGTTTTCCTTAATGATCATGTAAAGCCTTTCGTGATTTTGCTCTCCCACAAAGGAGTTGTGTGAACTTAAAATTACGATATTCTTATCCCATAGGGCACTATATTCCGGTAGCGGCTCTGTCTCAAAGACATCCAGCGCAGCTCCTGCGATATGTCCGGATTTCAGCGCTTCCGGCAAAGCCGCTTCATCCA
>JBJDYH010000054.1:0-4223 GCA_051867135.1 Faecousia sp.
ACCCGACTGGCAAATCAGCACCCTGATCTTTGCCAACGCACTGACAAAGGAGAGTATTCTGACTACTACGAATTCAAAGTTGCAAAGCAGTGTCTATCGATTCGATTTAACAAACCACTGAGCGGCGAAAAAAAGGAAGCCGCCAGAGAAAGAGCAAAAGCTGCCAGACTCGGTGGTAACACTTGCGCCTGACCAATAGAGCAAAGGACATCAGCCCTCAAACGGTTGGTGTCTTTTCCTTTGCTGGCCAGCAAAAATAACTCTTTAGGAGGTCTACATGAAAGACAAGACTACCATCAATTACGAGCGTCGGATTGCCCTGAATGAGATGAAGGCCAAAAAGGCAGCTGCCGAGATGAAGGCACTCTATCAGGCGGGACAGAAGCTGAAGCGCGATGCCCGCACGCATCGGCTCTGTAACCTGGGCGGCCTGCTGGAAAGCTACCTCAAGGAGCCCGAACTGCTTGACCCCGATGATGTCAAGGTGATCCTCGATGCGGTGTTCAGCGACACACGGTTTGCGAGGGCGCTTGACAACCTGCTTGATCGCAAGCGCGGTGTCACCAAGGAAGCGATGAATGCCGACAACGTCATGGGAAACGACAGGACGGAGTGACGGAGGAAGCACGTGCAATGCGCAACTATGCACGGTACCCGTGCGTGGCGTCCTCCGGAGGCTCCTGCGGAGAGCACCGGTCAGGCCACTCTCATCAGGGGCCCTGACCTGAACAGGGAGCAAGCTCCCTGCGCCAACTTTGTCGGCTACCCTTTGCACCAGCTTCCGGGCTGGGAATGTGACCAACTGATGTGCGGTTCAGCGTGAAGGGGGTGATTCCATACCTTGTCCGCACTTCGATCTGAAGATCGTCGGACGTAGCCGCCAGCAACGGTCAGCTGTTGCCAGTGCTGCTTATCAGTCCGGTGAAAAGCTGTTCTGCGAATTTGATCGGCGTACCAGGAACTACTCACAGCGAAGTGAGCGCATTGTCATGACGGAAATCATGTTGCCTGACCATGCACCTCGTGCCTATCTTGACCGAGAAACTCTGTGGAACTCAGTCGAGATGAACGAGAAGAAACATGATGCCCAGTATGCAAGACGCTTCGTAATGGCACTACCCAAAGAACTGTCCTATACAGACAATCTTGCCTTTGTCCGGCAGTATTGTCAGGAGCAGTTTGTTGCCAAGGGAATGTGCGTCGATCTTGCGTATCACCATGATGGTGATGGCAATCCCCACGTTCATATTCTGACCACCATGAGAGCCATTGACGAGCAGGGACGCTGGATGCCCAAATGTCATCGGGAGCATATCCTGGACAAGAACGGTCAGCCCATCAAAATGAAGAACGGCGACTACAAGAGCCGTCGGGTCAACACCACCGATTGGGATGATCCGGGTAACTGCGAAAAGTGGCGGCATGCATGGGAGGTTTTACAGAATCAGTACCTGGAGGAAGCAGGACGGCCTGAGCGAATCGACATGCGCTCCTATGAGCGACAGGAAAACGGTTTGGTGCCCACCATCCATATGGGGCCGTTGGTGGCTACGATGGAACAGAATGGTGAACGCACTTTTATCGGTGATATGAACCGGGACATCAAGAAATACAATAACCTGATCACCGGCATCAAGAATGCCTTTCGCAAGCTGTATACCTGGGTGGACGAATACCGAAAGCGTCCACAGGAGGAAGAACAACGCAGACGTGAGCTTGGCCCGCCGGTCCGTGAATTGCTGGCAGACTATCTGGAACAACGAATGAAGGAGCGCGCAGGCTGGCACACAAAAGCCAGGCTGAATGGTTTGTCGAAGGACATGATTGTGATCACTGAAATCATGGATTGGCTTGATGAACACAGAATCAGCCATACCGCTGACCTGATGATACAGTTGAATGCGCTTGAGGATACATCGCGCAATGCATCGGCTCTCATCAAGCAGAATGAGACGCGTCGCAAGGAGATCGCGATGATCCGGGAGAAGGCGAAGATTCTTGCAGACACGCAAGCTGTTTACGATGCGTATTCCGGGAAATGGTTTGCTGGCGCAAAAGCAAGATATGCCGAAGAGCACGCTGACGAGTTAAAGGCTCATGGCAAAGCATACATCTATCTGAAGAAGCATAATGCCGAGCGCTATAAGGTCGCCCCTCATGAGTTTGATGCGGAGCTCACTCGGATGGCAGAACAGGACGCGGCGGCCGCTTCTGAACTCGAACGTATCAGGGATGACCTGACCATGCTCCGGAAGGTAAAGCGGATGATTGATAAGGTTGCCCCTGAGCGGAATAACGATAAACAGAGCTTGCGCGGACAGCTGCCTCAGGAACAACACCAAACACATCAACTGGAAAGTGAACGTAACAAAACCACCAACAGGAAGCACGAGCAGGAACGTTGACCTGTTCGTGCTTTCTCACTTATCTCTGCAATGCAAAGTAAGAAGGTGATCAGATTGCCCCTGGAAGGAACGATAATCGAATTTGTCCCCATCTTTGACGGTGAGCAGACTCTTAATGATTTGCTCACCGCCATGATTGTGGACAGAATTATGTGCAAGAAGAAAGAGAATGCGCTTCCCAAAGAGCCAAGAATCGGCTATAATGTTTCCAGTGTTCCGCTGAGCTCTGAAGCGCCTGGACCGTGCGATGGAGTGACATGATTGGAACGAGCATGATGTTTTCCCAAAGGTTCGCAGATCCTGTGGATTGGAGAGTTGGCCTCTACCTTCGATTGTCAAAGGACGATGATAATCAAGGCGAGAGCGCCAGCATCGGCAATCAAAGGGACTTGCTCACTGCAGTCTGTGTCAAACAGGGCTGGCATATTGTGAAGGTGTATCAGGACGATGGCTTTACCGGCCTGAACATGGATCGCCCCGGTCTGCAGGAAATGATGAATGATGTCAGGGCAAAGAGAATCAACCTTGTCATCACAAAAGACTTAAGCCGCCTGGGTCGCAACTATCTGCAAGTGGGAGAACTGATTGAGAGCTTCTTCCCACGCAACAGGACACGCTATATCGCATTCAACGACGGCATTGATACAGCTGCCGACAGCAACGATATTCTGCCTTTCAAGACTGTACTGAACGAAATGTACAGCAAAGATATCGGCAAGAAGGTTCATGCGTCTTACCTTGTGGCAGCCCAGAAGGGGCTTTTTACTGGCACAGTGCCGCCCTTCGGATACCTCAAGGACCCTAATCAGAAGGGCCATTTGATTGTCGATCCCGAAACTGCACCTTATGTCAAACTGATCTTCTCCCTGGCGCTTGATGGCAGAGGCCCCGGCCATATTGCACGCCGGTTGGAACAGGAGAAGGTTCCGTGTCCGGCTTGGTGGAACCGCCAGCGCGGCTTCCGCAATACCACGACAAAGTGGGAGCGTCAAGACCCGGAGAATGGACGCTTCGTATGGGATTTCAGCGTAATTAAGGATATGTTGATTAATCCCATCTACACAGGTGCTATTGCATCCCAGAAACGGTATCATCTTTTCAAGCAGGGCGATGTCGGTGATAAAAAGCCGGATGAATGGATCGTCGTGGAGAATTGTCATGAGCCGCTGGTGGATAAAGCATCCTTTCAAATGATTCAGGACAAACTGAAGAGCCGCACTCGTCCCAGGAATAACGGACGGTTCAGCTTCTTTGCCGGCTTGATCAGATGCGGTGATTGTGGAAAAGCCCTGCTATATCGCGAAAGCAATTCAAAGGACAGAACACCGATCTATGCCTGTAAAACCTATACGGCTTATGGCAAGCATCATTGCTCTCAGCACAGAATTGAGGAACAGGAGCTAAAGGATTATGTGCTTCGTACGGTTCGAGAAGCAGCCCGGCTTGTAACGATTGAGCCGGACGAAGTATCCGAGAGGCTGGACAAGGCACGTCGCAGAAAAATGGCCAGCGAGGCGGATTCTCTGACAGCGTCTCTTGCTAAGGACGAGGCTCGGCTCGAAACCCTTGGCAGGATGATGGCGCAGCTCTATGAGGACCGTATCGCTGGTGTTATCACCGAGGACAACTTCAATATGCTCCGCCGCAAAACTCAGGCAGAGCAGCAGGAATTGGAAGCCCGCATCAAACAAGCGAGACAGATGATTTCAGGTACCTCCGAGGAGGAAAACGACAACCGGCAGTGGATCGATCTAATCAGTCAATACACCGACATCCAGGTACTTGATACGGAAACGCTCAATCGGCTGGTGAAGCGGA
>JBJDYH010000055.1:0-4215 GCA_051867135.1 Faecousia sp.
CATACGGCAGAGATTGTAGCCAAGGAGTCCGGGTCACGGGATACACCCGTTTGGTGCATGGTCTATGATGGCCTGGACTACAAGCTGGAAGCATATGTCTTTGCCAACCAGAAGAAGTTCGCCAAGACTCTCACCCCGTATGAAATCTTCATGGCGAATGTGGAAGCGGAGGAAGAAACTGAGCTGACGATCAAGGCGCTGGTCGAGTCGTATTCTCTGACGATTACGAATAAAAGCAATACCACCGGCGGTCTGTGTGCCATTTCGGCATTGGAGTATATCTTCCGCAAGTATGGGTATCACATCCTCGACCAAACGCTGTATATTGCTGTCTCTACTTGGGAGGGCGATCCGGTTTCCCTGTGCGCAACGATCCTGAAGGGGATTGCACGACTTCTGGACACCTATGGGGATAGCCTGCGCGCAGACCTGTTCGTGGAGCGGTTGAGCCGGGTGCCGGTCAAGGAAATCATTCGCAGTGCCAGAGAGCGGAATAACGGCTCTCTGGGTTATGCCGAAGCTCTTCTGACTTTCTATAACAAGAGAACGCGCTATCCGCTCAGATGGAGCAAGCTCTATAAGAACTCCAGCGATAGCGATGCAGACGAGGAAGAAGAGAGTGAACAACCGGAAGAAGCTGACGATTCTGCCTCGGTGGAAAGCGTTGCAGAAGAAATGACGCTTCTTCCGCCAGATTAAGAAAAGCCGACCGTGGAATTCCAGAGTCGGCTTGATGAAGCGGCGGCATCAGGCGGTGATTTCCGTTCCATCTTTGAAGGTAAAGCAAACGCTCCCGTTTGGAAAGACGGTGGCATGATCCACCATCAGGAGCCACACCTGCTCATCCCACTCAAGCAGGCTGTCAGGGGCTTTTCTGAGTGCGGCGAAAAAAGCACGGAGCTGCTTGCCGCGCTCGATCTTCCGGGCGCGTTCTGCGAGGTACCCATCCAGCCGGGCAGAAATGGTTTCATGTTCTGCCATCAGCGGGTCGTACTTGTGGTGGTACTCTTCCTCCGTCTGCGCTATGGCGGCGTGTTCGCGGACAACCGCTCGGATTAGCTCGGTATTCTGCTCCAGCTTCTCATTTGTGACTTGGATGCGCTCATCAATGGCTGATGTGTCGATCAGGAAGGAGATGGCCTCCTCACAGCTGGTCAGGATCGCGTCCCGACCTAGGATGAGCTGACCGTATGCGGTAAGGAACCTACTCTGAATATCCGTTTCATTGAGCGTCGGTGTGGAGCACTTGGATTTGCCCTTCTTGAACTTGCTGTTGCATTGCCAGATAACGCGGCGGTACTTGTCGTTCGAGTGCCAAACCTTCTGGCCATAAGCACCGCCGCAGTCAGCGCAGATGAGCTTGGATGCAAGGACGCTCGTTCCGCTATAGCTTCGACCGACAGCCTTTCGCCGGGCCATTTCAGTTTGCACCATATCGAACTCAGCTGCATCGATGATGGCAGGATGGCTGTCTTCAACGTAGTAGCTGGGGACTTCACCTTCGTTCTTCTTCTGTGCCTTGGTCAGAAAGTCAACGGTGAAACTCTTCTGCAGCAGGGCATCGCCCTTGTACTTTTCATTCGTCAGGATACTGAGGATTGTGGTTGAGTGCCATGCTTTTTTTCCTGCGGGGCTGAGGATGCCACGGGACTCCAGCTCACGGCAGATCCCCAACGGTGTACGTCCTTCCAGAAAGAGCCGAAAAATCAGGCGAACCGTCTCCGCCTGTCCTTCATTGATGACCGGCGTACCATCTGGCCCCTTGTCATATCCGAGGAAGTTCTTGTATGGCATGCTGACCTTTCCGTCAGCAAAACGCTTTCTCTGGCCCCATGTGACGTTCTCGGAGATGGATCGACTTTCTTCCTGCGCCAATGAGGACATGATGGTGATCAGCAATTCTCCCTTGCCATCGAACGTGTAGATGTTCTCTTTCTGGAAGAATACCTCCACACCACGCTCTTTGAGCTGCCTGACGGTGGTGAGGCTGTCTACCGTGTTTCTGGCGAAGCGGCTGACAGATTTCGTCACGATCAGGTCGATCTTTCCGTCCATCGCGTCAGATACCATTCGCTTGAATCCTTCACGGTGCTTGGTGCTGGTGCCCGTGATGCCTTCGTCCGTGTAGACGCCCACGAAATCCCAGTCGGATCGCGCCTTAATGAAGTTGGTGAAGTAGTCCACCTGCGCTTCATAGCTGGTAAACTGCTCATCGCTGTCCGTGGATACCCGGGCATAGGCAGCAACACGTCGGCGGGAAACCGAGGTTGTTGGAATGGAGGTGACCCTGTTGCGTGTCTGGGGAATGCAGGTTACTGTTCTCGCCATGGCTGTTACCTTCCTTTCCGCGCATAACCGGCAGCCTGCGCTTTCATCTCTGGCGTCCAACTGTCTGCACGGGATGCGTCCTGCCAATCGATGTCTCGCGCATCGCCCTGCTTTGTGATAAAGCGGAGGCTGTTGGGGCCGGTCACCTCGATGTGGTCAATCTGATTCCCGAAGGCATCCTCGTCAAACTCTTCCATCTCCAGCGCAGCGCAGGCAGCCTCGTACAGCTTGACCTCCGGGATCTGCTTGCTGGCACAGGCGTGCTTTCCCTTTGAGTTGAATGTGTGGCAGATCCAAACCGGCTTCGCGTACTTCGTCCCGGCCTTGGTGATCTTCCTCCTGTACGCGCATCCGCAGATTCCGCATACGATCATTCCGGTAAAGGGAAATCTGTTGCCATGGGTTGAGCCGTTCTTCTGGGAATAATAAGCGGCGCGACGGCTGAACTCCGCCTGCACAGCTTCGAAAAGTTCGCGGGGCACTATCGGTTCATGCGCATCCGTCACGTAATACTGAGGCAGCTCTCCGTTGTTCTTTCTCTGCTTCTTTGAAAGGTGATCGACAACATAGCTTTTCTGCAGGAGCAGATCGCCGATGTACCGCTCGTTGTGTAAAACCGTTCGGATACTGAACAGGTTCCACTTGCATCCATCCCTAGACGGAATCCCCAGATCATTCAGCTTGTTGATGATGGCGTGTTCACCCATACCATCAAGGTAATCGCGGAAGATCATCCTGACCACTTCAGCTTGTTCAGGAACAATCTCCAGCTGCCCATTCACCCATTTGTACCCATAGCAGCGGAAGAACGTCGGCTCACCCTTTTGGAACTTTTTTCGGATCGTCCATTTGCAGTTTTCCGAAACCGATCTGCTTTCTTCTTGCGCGAAGGATGCCATGATGGTGATCATGAGCTCTCCGTCAGCGCTGATGGAGTGGATGTTCTGTTCTTCGAAATAGACGTCCACGCCGAGGGCCTTTAGTTCCCGGATCGCGGAAAGCGTTGTGACCGTGTTGCGGGCAAACCGGCTGATGGATTTGGTAAGGATCATGTCGATCTTCCCTGCGCGACAGTCCGTGAGCAGCCGCTGGAATTCTGCTCTGCTTTCCTTTGTGCCGGTGATGGCTTCATCCGCATACACGCCCATGTATTGCCAGCCATTGTGAGATTGGATGAGACGACTGTATTGGCTAACCTGCGCTTCAAGAGAATGAAGCATCGCCTCCTTGCTGCAGGAGACACGCGCATAAGCCGCCACCCGTTTCAGCCTTGCAACTGGCGTGCTGGCATCAATCTTTGTCACCTTGGGCATCATACCACCTCCTTGTAGTGTGGTATATTACCTCTGAGCAGGCGACTTTATCAAGCGCGTGTCGGATAATATACTGCACAAAGACAAGCCGTACATCTGAAGCAATTTGGTATCAAGATCAGCGTACTCTTTTGCTGTGATCAACCCTGCATTCCTCATCTGGCGCAGAATGGAACAGGTCAAAAGATACTGTGTCTGATTCTCAGTCATCATGCCTGTCGCCTCCGTACCGTGCGTCGAAGTAGCACTCTCTTGAGCAGTAGACCCTGTGTTGACTGGGAAAAAACCGGATAGGCTTGCCGCAACAGGCGCAGGGTACTGTGGTCATGTCCTTGGAATCGAATTGCTCCCGATGCGCATTCCACCATGCGCTGCGGCAGCGATCTGAACAGAATCGTGGCTGTCCACGGTTCTTTCTGGACGCAATAGGCCCGCCGCACTGCTCACATTGGGACGATGGTTGCGCGGGAGCGACCTTGCACCGCTGCCAAAACGACTTGATCGTATTCCTGGGTAACCCCAAGCGAGTGGATATCTGGCTGAAGGATAGGCCGCTTGCTTTCAAGCGAAGAAT
>JBJDYH010000056.1:0-18823 GCA_051867135.1 Faecousia sp.
TTGTGGTTGGCCATCAGGTATTCTTCCGATGCCACCAGGAAACCGGCAGTACCGCAGGCAGGATCGCAAATAGTATCGTCCGGCTTGGGCTGCATCAGCTCCACCATCATCTTGATGATATGGCGAGGGGTACGGAACTGACCGTTGAGACCGGACTGAGCAATCTTGGAGAGCAGATACTCGTAGACATCGCCGCGGATATCGCTGTCCTTCACCTTTTCCATCTGGTCATAAATCTGGTCAAGGCTATCCACCACCTTGCTCAGCAGCAGGGGTGTAGGCAGCTTAAAGATGGCATCGCTCATATACTTGGAGTAGGCGCTGTCCTTACCGCCACTCAGGTTCTTGATAAAGGGGAACACCCACTCCTGCATGACGGTGTACATTCTGCCTGCGTCATAATCGTGGAACACAGACCATTTTAGCTGCTTGCCATCGATTTTACGCTCACCCACCTGCACTTCGTCCGCAAAGATGCTCTTGAAGGGCAGCCCCAGCATAGCGCTTTCCTTGGCACGGAGATTGTCGGTAGTATCCAGATCGTGAATGAACATCAGGTAGGTGATCTGCTCGATCACATCCAGGGGGTTCACCAATCCACCTGCGGCAAAAATATCCCACAAGCTGTCAATTCTGTTTTTCAGCTCACCTGTAATCATATCAATCAATCTCCCTGTTCCAAGTGTAAGAAGTGTAGCGGCCGCCGCCAATCTTGATGATTTCGCCGCTCTTAGTTAGGTCATTCAGCGCACGCTGGATAGTGGTCTGGCTGATATCCGGGCACTGCTGC
The DNA here is from genome assembly GCA_051867135.1 of Faecousia sp. Taxonomy (GTDB): domain Bacteria; phylum Bacillota; class Clostridia; order Oscillospirales; family Oscillospiraceae; genus Faecousia. The sequence goes on from JBJDYH010000056.1 coordinate 791, forward strand.
ATTATCTCGGCCTTTGTGATTTTTCCAAGGTGGTCGTGGATAATGTCACGGACACGGTTGGGTTTGCTGGTGTTTTCGCTGACGATTTTGACGCGGTCAGAGAATTCCCGGTAAGCAGCAAGAATGACGCCCAACTGGTAAGTGACGAAAGGAATGTAGTTGTTTTCTTCCTCGTGCCAGTTATTTGAGCTTTCCTGCAGATTATCGTAATAAGCGCCCTTGGTGCGTTCAATCAGCTTTTCGATACTGATGTACTTACCTACATGGTAACCGGCACGGTACAGCAGGAGCAGCGTCAGCAGACGGCTCATGCGGCCATTGCCATCGCTAAAGGGATGTATGCAAAGGAAGTCCAGGACGAACACGGGAATTATCAGCAGCGGGTCATACTGGCCGCTGTTGCATAGGTCATTGTAAGCTTGGCACAAGGCTTCCATGGCCATTGGCGTTTCCCACGCAGGCACCGGAACAAAGCGAGTGTGCTTATTGCCTTGTGCATCTTCTTCTGTTATGCGATTATCTGCAGGCTTATAATTGCCGCCGGTGCTCATTCCGCTGAACTTGTACAGATCCCGGTGAAGCTGCAGGATCATGCTGGGTTTCACGGGGATGTACTCGTAGCTTTCGTGGATAGTCGCCAGCACATCGCGGTAACCGGCGATTTCTTTCTCGCTGCGGTTGCGGGGTGTCGTTTTGTCCTTGACGAGCTTCTGAAGGCGCTCGTCGGTGGTATAGATACCCTCAATTCGGTTAGAGCTTTGCGTACTCTGAATCCGGGCAATCTCAATCAAATGAGTCAGTTCATCCTCCTGCACTTTGGCGTGTTCGCCCTTATACTCATGGAGCTGCGCCAAAAGCTGAACGATCTCCGGTGTCAGAAGCTTGTTATATATTTTCTCGTAGTTATAGTTACGCATAAAGCTACCCCACTTTAGAAGTCTAAATTTATTATACGCTTTTTACCGTCAAAGGTCAAGTTAATTTAGTCATTCTGCTTTGTAAGACTAAATTGATTTTTCGGATACGCAAATAAACCTTACAACTTCGTCCGCTCCATCACTTAATTTGGCTAAAAAAGCGGCAGAGCCGAGGCTCTGCCGCTTTGGGTTTATTGGGAGAGAATCTTACTTGCGCTTCTTGCCCATCCAGACCATGCCCATCAGGGAGGAAATGGACAGCACGACATAAGACAGAACGCCTGCGTCACCGGTGCCGGGGTTGGAGGGATCCACAGGAACATCTTCAATGCGGCCGGAGCCGTTTACGGTGCCGTAGTCCAGCTTCAAGGCAGTATACTTAGCCTTCAGAGGAGAATTGGCAGCGCCGACAACGCCATTATCGAAGGCTGCCACATAGTTGGCAAGAACCATGTAGTCTTCCATGACATAGTCCAGCACATTTTCGGCACCCGCGAACATGGCGAAGCCGTCGCCCAGGTCACGCAGGGTGTAGTTGTAACCCGCCAGATTGTACTTGGCATTCAAATCCAGAGGCTCGTACTTATTGGTTTCCTTGTTGTAAACCATGACATCGTATACACGGTAGCCATCGGTGGGGCCGCCAGCCCAAACGCCCTTGTCGTCCTTCTGGACGGAGGAAGCCTTGGCGGTATTGATCTTGTAGGTAATGCCGGAAACCTGGAGGAAGCCGCCGCATTCAGCGGTGCCCACATCCCGGGCACCCCATTCCAGAGCGTCCAGAAGCTGCTGGCCGGTAACGGTCTGCAGGCAGGCCACATTGCCAAAGGTATGGATGGTCTTGCAGGTCTTGTAAGAGATCTCGCCGGTAACGGCCTTATTGCGCACGCCGCCGCCGTTCATAATGGCTACATCCACATCCATGCCCATGTTGTCGAACAGGTAATACAAAGCATCGGCAGCGAAGTCGCCGGTGTTGGTCTCCTGCTTGCGGACAAGACGGTTGCCGTCGGCATCGTAGTTGTTAAAGGTCAGCTCGGTGGAACCGATCTGAACGCCCAGCATCTCGTCAACGGAATTGATCCAGGCATCCTGCATAGCTTTCACTCTGGGATTGGATTCGGTGGTGGTGCCAAGAGTGGTGACGATTTCATCGCCTGCAATCACCATCAGGCCAATCTTCTTCAGGTATTCGCCGGTCTGGGTGAGGACAACATTCTCGCCGTTCTTGTTGGCAACCAGAAGCATTTCATTGGTGGAGTGAGAGTGGCCGTCGATGAAGGCATCGATGCCGGTGGTGTTGGCGATCACTTCTTCGCTGGTCCAGGGCTTGGAGGAAGCATCGTCGCCCAAGTGGCCCAGAGCAATCACCTTGGTAGCGCCCTCTGCCCGGGCAGCGTCAACAGCGGCCTGTACATCCGCATAGAGGGCTGCGCCATCGGTGCCGCCGGCAATGCCGTAGATGTATTCGCCTGCTTCATTCTGGAAGTAAGCGGGGGTGGACTTGGTAAAGGATTCGGGAGTGGTGATACCGACAATGGCGATCTTCTCGCCGCCAATGTCAAAAATCTTGTAGCTATCCAGCACATTGGTGCCGCGGACACCGTTGGATTCATTGTAGAAGTTGCAGGACAGGTAGGGGAACTCAGCCCAGGAGCGGATGTTGATATTGCCCTCCATGCCGTAGTCAAACTCGTGGTTGCCCAGAGTAGCGGCATCATAGCCGGCAGCGTTCATCAGCTTAATGATGGTCTGACCCTTATCCATAGAGCCGTAAGCAGTACCCTGCGCATGGTCACCGGCATCCACCAGCAGCACGCCGGCAAAATAGCGGCTTGCCAGTTCCTTCAGAGCGGCAACCGTATCATAGCCCATTGCGCCGTCGATGTAGGTATGAACATCGTTGGTGTAGATAATGGCGATGGCGTCGGCAGTTTCGGTCAGCAGATAGATACGGCCGGAGCCGTCTACTGTACCGTAGTCCAGCAGCATATTGCTGTACTTGGCCTTCAGGGGGGAGTTGGCAGCGCCAACAACACCGCCTTCAAAGCCCTTTACATAGTTGGCAAGAACCATGTAGTCTTCCATGACATAGTCCAGCACATTGACTGCGCCGTCGAACATGGCGAAGCCGTCGCCCAGATCACGGAGGGTGTAGTTGTAGCCCGCCAGATTGTACTCGGCGTTCAGATCCAGAGGCTCATATTCGTTGGTTTCCTTGTTATATACCATGACATTGTGGACACGGTACATACCGGTGGGGCTGCCGCTCCACACGCCCTTGTCGTCCTTCTGGACGGTGGAAGTCACCTTTACATCGATGTCATAGGTAATACCGGAAACCTGAAGGAAGCCGCCGCACTCAGCGGTACCCACATCCCGGGCACCCCATTCCAGAGCGTCCAGAAGCTGCTGGCCGGTAACGGTCTGCAGGCAGGCCACATTGCCGAAGGTGTGGATGGTCTTGCAGGTAGCGTAGGAGATGTCTCCGGTAACGGCCTTGTTGCGGACACCGCCGCCGTTCATAATGGCGACATCCACATCCATGCCCATATTGTCAAACAGGTAGTACAGCGCGTCGGCGCAGAAGTCGCCGGTGTTGGTCTCCTGCTTACGAACCAGACGGTTGCCGTCGGCATCATAGTTGTTAAATGTCAGCTCGGTGGAGCCGATCTTAACACCAAGCAAGGCTTCAATTTCGGCAATCCAAGTTTCCTGAATGGCCTTCACGGCAACATCGGAGCCGGTGTAGCCGGTAATCCGCTCGGTAGTGACAGCGCCGGTCTCGGCGTTGATGATCATCTTGCCGATACCGCCCAGATACTCGCCGGTCTGGGTCAGGACAACGGTCTTGCCGTCCTTATCGGTAACGGACTGAGCAATGGCGTTGGTGTGAGAGTGGCCGTCAATGAAAGCGGTCAGGCCGGAAACATTGGCAATCACTTCTTCGCTGGTCCAGGGAGAGGAGGAAGCATCCTGACCCAGATGGCCCAGAGCGATGACATAGTCAGCGCCGTCAGCCTTTGCAGCGTCCACAGCTTTCTGCACATCGGCATAGAGAGCCGCGCCATCTTCGCCGCCGGCGATGCCGTAGATGTACTCGCCGGCTTCATTCTGGAAGTAGGCGGGGGTGGACTTGGTAAAGGATTCGGGGGTAGTAATACCCACGAGGGCTACCTTCTTGCCGCTGAAATCGAAAATCTTGTAGCTGTCCAGCACATTGTCCCCACGGACACCGGCAGCCTCATTGTAGAAGTTGCAGGACAGGTAGGGGAAATTCGCCCAAGAGCGGATGTTGATGCAGCCGTCCATGCCGTAGTCAAACTCGTGGTTGCCCAGAGTGGCGGCATCGTAGCCGGCAGCGTTCATCAGCTCAATGATGGTTTCGCCCTTGTCCATAGAGCCGTAGGCAGTACCCTGAGCATGGTCACCGGCATCCACCAGAATGACGGTTTCATACTGCTCTTGCAGCTCCGCTTTCAGAGCGGCTACGGCATCGTAACCCATAGCGCCATTGATGTAGGTATGTACATCGTTGGTATAGAGGATTACGATATCCTCGGACTTGGCAGGCTCCTCGGCGGCTACGGGAACTGCCAGAGACAGCACCAGAACCAGCGCAAGGAGAAGCGCGGTAAATTTACGCATAGTAATAACCTCCCAGTTATATTTTGACAGCTACATTTTACTACAATTTACCAAAAAAGGAAACCTTTTATTTCTGTAAAGAATGTAGAAAACCCATGGCAATTTTTGTGAAAAACAGAAAAACCCCGCAGCGGAAAAAGCCGCAGGGGGATTTCCTATACCATTTTTTCCTGCTTGACCTTGTGGTCAATCACATGGCGGGAGGCAAGCTCCTTGCGGATGTCAGACACATCGATGCCCAATTCCACCATCAAAACCATGACATGGTAGGCAAGGTCGGAAATTTCGTAGATGGTTTCCGCCTTGTCCCTTGCTTTGCCGGCGATAATCACCTCGGTGGACTCCTCGCCTACTTTTTTCAGAATCTTATCCAAGCCCTTTTGGAACAGATAAGTGGTGTAAGAGCCTTCCGGCATCAGCGCCTTGCGGCCTTGCAAAAGGGCAAACAGGCTTTCAAAGCGGAACTGCTCCTCCCCCTCCAAAATGGGGTTATGGAAGCAGCTATCGCTGCCTTCATGGCAGGCGGGGCCGTCCTTTTTCACCACCACAGTCAGGGCATCATAGTCGCAATCGGCGGTAATGGACACAATATGCTGATAGTTGCCGCTGGTCTGGCCTTTCAGCCACAGCTCCTGACGGGAGCGGCTGAAAAAGCAGGTAAGCTTCTTTTCCAGAGAGATTTCCAGACTTTCCCGGTTCATATAGGCAAGGGTAAGGACTTTGCCGGTATCGTAGTCCACAACAATGGCAGGAATTAAGCCCTTTTCGTCAAACTTTAACATATCCAAATTCATAAGAATTACCTCACATTGATATTGTTCTGCCGCAGGGTACGCTTCAGGTCGGGAATGGCGATTTTCCCAAAATGGAACACGGAAGCGGCTAAGCCTGCATCCACCTTGGGCAGCTTTTGGAACAGCTCCACAAAGTCCTGCTGGCAGCCCGCGCCGCCGGAAGCGATGACCGGAACATTTACCGCATTGCAAACGGCATCCAGCATTTCCAAATCGAAGCCTTTTTTTACGCCGTCGGTATCGATGGAATTTAGCACCACCTCACCCGCACCCCGGTCTACACAGCTTTTGATCCAAGAGATGGCTTCCATGCCTGTGTTTTCCCGACCGCCCTTGGCAAACACCCGAAACACACCGTCCACCCGCTTCACATCGGCGGAAATGACCACGCATTGATCGCCATAGCGGCGGGCCGCGTCGGTAATGAGCCGGGGGTTGCGGATCGCGCCGGAGTTGACGCTGACTTTATCCGCGCCGCATTTGAGCACCCGGTCAAAGTCCTCCAGCGTATTGATGCCGCCGCCTACGGTAAGGGGAATAAAAATGGTACGGGCTACCTGGGTAAGAATGTCGGTAAAGAGCTTTCTTCCGTCGCTGGAGGCGGTAATGTCATAGAATACCAGCTCGTCCGCTCCGTTGTCGCTGTAATACTTTCCCAGCTCCACCGGGGAAGAAACATCGGAAAGCCCCTGAAAATTCACGCCCTTGACTACCCGCCCGTCCTTTACATCCAAACAGGGAATGATGCGTTTTGTAATCATCGCACTACCTCCACAGCCCGGCGCAGGTCAATGGCGCCGGTATAATAGGCCTTGCCGATGATAGCGCCGTAAAGCCCCATTTCCTGCAAAGCAACAATATCCTCCATATTGGATACGCCGCCGGAGGCGATGATATCCATATCAAATTGCCGGCTCAATTTCCTGTAAAGCTCCCGGTTGGTGCCCTGCATGGCTCCATCCCGGGAAATATCCGTACAGATAATGGCTTGTACCCCGAAATCCTGCATACTTTGGAAGAAATCCTCGGCCTTTAGCTGGGTTTTCTCCGTCCAGCCCTTGATGGCCACACAGCCGTCGAGAATATCCACGCCTACGGAAATTCGCTTGCCGTACTTGGCAAGGGCTGCTTTCAGAAAGTCGGGGTCGGTGACGGCGGCAGTACCCAAAATCACCCGGTCAATGCCCAGGCAGAGGTAGTAATCCACCGTCTGCATATTGCGGATGCCGCCGCCGAGCTGCACCAGCCCGCCAAAGGCCATGCGGATATCCCTAATCACTTCGGCGTTGGCGGGACTGCCCTGCTTGGCTCCCTCCAAATCCACCAGATGCATATACTTCGCCCCGGCGCTGCGGAATTGGAGCGCCACCTTGGCGGCGTTTTCATTGTAAACCGTCATTTGGGAAAAATCGCCCTTGTACAGGCGGACGGCTTTTCCGTCATACAAATCGATTGCGGGAAAAATCTTCATAAGGATGCCTCCGCAAATGCTTTCAAAATTGCAAGGCCGACCCGGCCGCTTTTTTCGGGGTGGAACTGGCAGCCCATCACATTGCCCTGTTCCACAGCGGCGGTAACGGTCATGCCGTAGTCCGTAACCGCAGCAAGGGAATCCTCGCAGCCGGTTGCGTGAAAGGAATGGACAAAGTAGACAAAATCTCCATCCTGAACAGGGGCAAGGAGCTTGCTTTGCCCCCGCTTTTGCAGGGCGTTCCACCCGATATGGGGAATCTTCAAGCCCTCCGGCTGCATAGGCACTACCCTGCCCTTGAGCAATCCCAGACCCTTATGGCAGCCGTATTCTTCGCTTTCTTCAAACAGAAGCTGCATTCCAAGGCAAATGCCCATAAGGGGTGTACCCTCCGCTGCCGCTTCCTTGACAAACATATCCAGACCGCTTTGCCGCAGCTTTTCGGCGGCATCTCCAAAAGCGCCCACGCCGGGAAGAATCAGGCGGTCAGCCTTGCGCAATTCCTCCCCATCCCCGGAAACGAAAACCTGCTGGCCGATAGCTTCAAAGGAACTTTTCAGGGAAAAGAGGTTGCCTACACCGTAATCGATAATGCCTACCATTTACAGCACTCCTTTGGTAGAGGGGATGGCATCCCGGTTATCCGGGTCAATGGCAACCGCCTTGCGAAGCGCTCTGGCAGCGGCCTTGAATGCGCCCTCCACAATGTGGTGAGAGTTGGTGCCTGCCAAGCTTCGGATATGCAGGCTCATGGGGCAGTTTCTGACTAAGCCCAGGAAAAATTCCTCCACCAGCTCCGTATCAAAGCTGCCGATTTTCTGGCTGGGGATGTCCAGAGCGTAGCCCAAACAGCTTCTGCCGGAAATGTCCACGGCGGCGAGAATCAGCGCCTCGTCCATAGGCAGGGTAATATCGCCGTAGCGGACGATGCCACGCTTTTCGCCCAAAGCCTGAGAGAACGCCTGACCCAGAGCGATGCCGATGTCTTCTACGGTGTGGTGGTCATCCACATAAGTATCCCCATTGCATTTTACCGCCAAATCAAAGCGGCCGTGGCTGGCAAAAAGGGTAAGCATGTGGTCCAAAAAGCCGCAGCCGGTAGCGATTTCGGCGCTTCCCTTGCCGTCCAGATTCAGGGAAAGGGAAATATCCGTTTCCTTGGTGGTGCGCTGTATGGCAGCGTTTCTCATAACATACCCTCCTTGATTTCTTTCACGGTGCGAATGAATGTCTGCATTTCTTCCCGGGTTCCGATGGAAATGCGGTTATAATTGCAGATTCTGGGGTTTGAAAAGTGGCGTACCAAAATCCCCCTGTCTTTCAGCTCCAAATAGAGCTTTTCCCCGGAGATGGCGGGGCTTGCCGCAAAGAGGAAGTTGCCAAGGCCGGGAAGCACGGTAAAGCCCAGCTTTTGAAGCTCTGCCTTTGTATACTCCCGGGTGTCGGCAATGCGGCGGCAGTTTTCCAGATAATAGTCGTTATGTTCCAAGGTCTTTTCGCCCAGGAACATGGTCAGGCGGTTGATATTATAGGGGTTCGTAGAGTAGCGGAGCTTTTCCAAATCCTCCATAATTGCCTTACTGCCCATGCCGAAGCCCAGTCTGGCTCCCGCCATGGAGCGGGACTTGGAAAAGGTCTGGGTAACCAGCAGATTCTCAAACTCCCCAATCAGCATTGCCGCGCTCTCCCCGCCGAAATCCACATAGGCTTCGTCAATGACCACCACATGATTGGGGTTGGTGCGCAGGATTTCCCGAATCTCTGCCAGAGGAATGGCAAGGCCGGTAGGGGCGTTGGGGTTGGCTATGACAATCATTTTGTTCAGGCCGCAGTAGTCCCGGTAATTCAGGGTAAAGTCCTCCCGCAAAGGGATTACCTTGGTTTCGATGCCGTGAAGCTGGGCAAATACGGAGTAAAAGCCGTAGGTAATGTCCGGGAAAGCCACCCCATCCCCGGAAAAGGCCATAAAGGCGAAGTTCAAAACATCGTCAGAGCCGTTGGTGAGAATTACATTCTCCCAGCTCAGGCCGTTCAGGGCGGCAATTTTCTCCCGGAGGGCTTTGCCCGTGGGGTCGGAGTACAGCCGCAAATCCTCTACCTGCCGGGCATTCATTGCCGCCACCACCTCCGGGGCAGGCGGATAGGGGGATTCATTGGTATTTAATTTAATGTAGCGCTTGTCCCGGGGCTGTTCTCCGGGGGCATAGGCTTCCAAAGCCTCGTACCGCGCATTCATAAAACGGCTCATAATTTACTCTCCAATGCGGCTTGTGACGCTCCGGGCGTGGGCTTCCAATCCCTCCTGCCGGGCAAAAGCGGCTACCTTGCCGCCGATGGCTTCCAAAGCCTGAGGGGTATAATAGGTAAACTGGCTCTTTTTGATAAAATCGTCCACGGAAAGGGGGCTGGAAAACCGGGCGGTGCCGGAGGTGGGCAGAGTGTGGTTAGGGCCTGCCATATAGTCGCCCAGCGCTTCCGGGCAGGAACGGCCCATGAAAATGGAACCGGCGTTGCGGATGCCATCCAGATAGTCAAAGGGGTTGTCCACCATCAGCTCCAAGTGCTCCGGGGCGATCTCGTTGGAAACCTCAATCACCTGCATCAAATCGGCGGCTACGATGATTTTGCCGTTGTTGTCAATGGAGACCCGGGCAATCTCCGCTCTGGGGAGCAGAGGAATCTGGCGCTCCAATTCTTCGCTGACTTTCTGCGCCAAAGCCATGCTGTCCGTTACCAGCACGGCGCTGGCAAGGCGGTCATGCTCCGCCTGAGAAAGCAAATCCGCCGCCACATGGACAGGATTGCTCTTGCCGTCGGCAATGACCAGAATTTCGCTGGGGCCTGCAATCATATCGATGGAAACCGTGCCGAATACCTGCTTCTTGGCTTCGGCCACAAAAGCATTGCCGGGGCCAACGATTTTATCCACCTTGGGGATGCTCTCGGTGCCGTAAGCCAGGGCCGCAATGGCCTGAGCGCCGCCCACCTTGAAAATGCGGGTAACGCCGGCGATTTTTGCCGCCGCCAAAATGGCGGGGTGAATCTTTCCGGTCTTGCCGGGAGGCGTTACCATGACGATTTCCGAGCAGCCCGCGATTTTGGCGGGAATGGAGTCCATCAGCACGGTAGAGGGATAAGCCGCCGTGCCGCCGGGGACATAAAGACCCACTTTTTCAATGGGGGTAATCTTCTGGCCCATGACCACGCCGTTCTCCCCGGTCATTACAAAGCTTTGGCGCACCTGCTTATCGTGGAAGCTGCGGATATTGGCGGCGGCGGTTCTCAGAATATCCAAAAACTCCGGGGAAACGGTATCAAAGGCTTCCTGAATTTCCCCTTCGCTGACTTCCAGAGCGTCCAGCACGCAGCCGTCAAACTTTTCGTTGTAGGCAAAAATGGCTTTGTCGCCGCACCCTCTTACATTTTTAATAATATCGGTAACAATAGGCTCTACATTGGTGCTCATCTCTACCCGGCTGAAAATATCTTCGGCGGGCACCGCGCCATATTCCAAAATGCGAATCATAAGCTTCTCCTATCCCAAAACCCTGGCAAGTCCGTCCCGAATGGCCATGATTTTCTGGTTTTTGAATTTGAACTGGGCGGTGTTGGCAATGAGCCGGGCGCTGATAGGCACCACAGTCTCCACCACTTCCAGATTGTTTTCTCTCAATGTGCTGCCGGTTTCCACAATGTCCACAATCACATCGGAAAGGCCCAAAATAGGGGCGATTTCAATAGAGCCGTTTAGCTTGATCATGTCAATGTCCCGACCCTTTGCGGTATAGTAGCTGTCGGCTATGTGGGGGAATTTGGTAGCCACCTTCAAAGTGCGCCGGGTATCGTCCCGGAAGCCCTTGGGGGCGGCGACTGCCATGCGGCAAACGCCCAAACCCAAATCCAGCAGCTCATACACATCCGGCTGGTATTCCAGCAAAATGTCTTTCCCCGCGATGCCCAAATCCGCCGCGCCACGCTCTACATAAATGGCAACATCCGAAGGCTTTACCCAGAAATAACGCACACCTGCTTCGGCATTTTCAAAAATCAGCTTTCTGCCGGGGTCTTCCAGCGCTTCACAGGGGTAGCCCGCCTGTTTCAGGGCTGCGTAGACTTTATCGCCCAAACGCCCCTTGGGAAGGGCAATGTTTACAAAATTATCCATAGCAAAGTTCCTCCCCATTTTCAAATCGAACCACATACTGAGAGGGAACGGAAGCATCGGCGCTTACCAGCACACTCCCCTGCTGCTGCAGCCTCTGGGCGCATGCAAGCACTTGGGCTGGGTTTGCCCCGGTGGGGTCAATGCGGTACATGAGAACGCTTTCCTCCATATCGGAGTCTTCCAGCAAATCCATATAGATGGCAAAGCCGATGGCGCGGCTGCTCTTGCCCATTTTGGCAAGGAGCTTATCATACTGGCCGCCGGAAAGCACACTCTTGTGGATGCCGGGAAGATAGCCCTTAAACACAAGGCCGCTGTAGTATTTCAGCGCCCCGGCGCAGGAGAAATCCACCTGCACATGGTGTCCGCAGCCCATATCCTCCAAGGTAGTAACCACCTGAGAAAGCTCCCCGAGGGCTTCCCGCTGGGCCTGCCCGGTGAGCACGACCGCAAGGCTTTCCAGCTCCTTTGCTCCGCCGCAGAAGGAAACCAGCGCCAAAAGCTGGCTGTCATCCACTTCTTCCTTGGCGCAAAGGGCTTTCATTTCGTGGGCATTCTTCTGATGCAGGCACACAAGCGCCTGTTTTTGCCCTTCTTTGCTCAGGCCGCTGTTTTCCAGAGTTGCGGCAATGAGACCCATGTGGGAAATATCCAGCACATAGTTTTCGTCCAGGCTTTGCAGGCTCTTGGCGGCAAGGTACGCAACCTCTACGGCATCGTAGCCGGTCAAATCCCCCACACATTCCAAACCCGCCTGCATTATCTCCTTAAAGGCGCCCATAGCGCCGCTGGGGCGGTAGACATTCTCATTGTAATACAGCTTTTGTACATGACCGGGAGCATCGTCAGCATTTTTGATAATGGAAAGGGTAACATCCGGCTTGAGCGCCATGAGCTTTCCGGTAGGGTCGGTAAAGGTAATGACTTGGTCGGAAACCAAAAAGTCCTTATTTTGGACATACAGGCGATACTCTTCAAACCGGCTCATCTGAAACCGCCGATAGCCGAAGCTCTCGTACAGCTCCCGCAGGGCAAACAGCGCCTTTTCTTCCCGCATCAGCTTCATTGGTTTTCCTCCTTCATCCTGCCAAGGGTCAGGGCGTAACCGCCGCCGCCCAGCAAGCACTTATTCACCCGGCTGATGGTAGCGGAGCTGGCTCCGGTGGAAGCTTCCACCTCGTTGTAGTTAAAGCCCTCATCCAGAAGCCGGGCCACTTCCAAGCGCTGGCCCATGGCCTGAACCTCTTTTACGGTACAAATATCCTTAAAAAACAGCTCGCACTCCTGAGGGGTTTTCAGCTTCAGAATTGCCTGATAAAACTGTTCCACCCGTTTTTGTTCTTCCATGGTGTTCACCTGCCCTCATAATATGGAAATGATTCTAGCACTTTAGCGCAGTAAAGTCAACGGTATATGGAAAAATACTACATTCAATACAATTTATCCGCTCCCCTTTGGACGAAATCTCGGCACTTTGCCATCTTCCATCCAGAGACATTCGGCCTTATAATAAGGACAAGTATTTGTAAAAATGGGGGAACTCTATGCGAATTGTGGTAAAAATCGGCACCAGCACTCTGGCCCACCCCACGGGCCACCTGAACATCCGGCGGGTGGAGCTTCTGTGCAAGGTGCTCAGCGATATTAAAAACGCAGGTCATGAAGTAATTTTGGTTTCCTCCGGCGCTATCGGCATGGGCGTGGGCAAGCTGGGCTTGCGGGGCAGACCTGAGGATATGCCTACCAAGCAGGCTGCCGCCGCCGTTGGACAATGTGAGCTGATGTATACTTACGATAAGCTGCTGGGCGAGTACAACCATACCGTTGCCCAGCTTTTGATTACCGGAGACGATGTAGCCAGCAGCCAGCGCCGCCAAAACTTTATCAACACCATGAACCGGCTTTTGGAGCTGGAAGCCATGCCCATACTGAATGAGAACGATACCGTTTCTACCGATGAAATTGTCATCGGTGACAACGATACCCTTGCTGCCATTGTGGCTACTTCCGTCGGGGCTGACAAGCTGGTGCTGCTGTCGGACATTGACGGCCTCTACACCGCCGACCCCCATGTTGACCCGGAGGCCAAGCTCATTGCCCATATCGGGGAAGTCAACGAAGAAGTTTGCGCTTTGGCAGGAGCCAGCCTTTCCGGGCAGGGCACCGGGGGCATGGTAACGAAGCTGAGAGCTGCCAAAATGTGCATGGATGCCGGGTGCGAAATGGTTATCTGTAACGGCGCGAAGCCGGAAAACCTCTACGCCGTGGTAGAAGGCCGCCCGGTGGGCACTCGTTTTTCCAAGGAGTGATGTTTATGAAAAAGATGCTGGAAAATGCCAAGGCCGCAAAGCCCTTGGTAGGAAGCTTGAATACGGAGCAGAAAAACGAAGCCTTGACGGCTATGGCTGACAGTTTGCTGGAAAATACCGCCGCCATTCTGGAAGCCAATGCTTTGGATGTCGCCGCTGCCAAGGGAACCGTCAGTGATGTGATGATTGACCGCTTGCAGCTCTCCCCTGCCCGGATCGAGGCTATGGCAAAGGGGATTCGGGAGGTTGCGGAGCTTCCTGACCCGGTGGGCATGGTTTTGGAGAATTTTACCCGCCCGGACGGCCTGAACATCCAGAAAAAGCGGGTTCCCATGGGCGTTATCGCCATTATCTACGAAAGCCGCCCCAATGTTACCAGCGATGCCGCGGCTCTGGCGCTGAAAAGCGGCAGCGTATGCATCCTCCGGGGTGGAAAAGAGGCTTTCCGCAGCGCGAATGCCATTGTTGCCGCTTTGAAGCAGGGTCTGAAAAAGGCAGGTGTCACCGAGGATGCCATCAATCTGGTGCAGGACACCAGCCGCGATAGCGCTGCCGCTCTCATGACCGCCAACGGCTATATTGACCTGCTGATCCCCCGGGGCGGTGCCGGGCTGATTAACGCCTGTGTCCGTCAGGCAACCGTCCCCTGCATTGCTACCGGAACCGGCATCTGCCACATTTATGTGGAAAAAACCGCAGATTTGGCTAAGGCGCTTGCCATTGTAAACAATGCCAAAACCAGCCGCCCCAGCGTATGCAACGCCGAGGAAGTGCTGCTTGTGGACAGGGAAATCGCTCCGGAATTTCTGCCCATGCTGAAAGAAAAGCTGGTAGAGGAAAGAGCCTTGCAGGGCTTGCCGCCGGTGGAGCTTCGGCTGGATGAAGATGCCGCCAAAATTATCGACGGCACAGCGGCTTCCGAAACGGACTTTGATACCGAGTTTTTGGACTATATTCTGGCGGTGAAATGCGTCAGCGGCGTTCAGGAAGCCATTGCCCACATCGGCGCTCACTCCACCGGCCACTCCGACGGCATTGTATCCGAGAGCGACAGCGCCATTGCCGCCTTTACCGCAGGGGTTGACAGCGCGGCGGTATATGTAAACGCCTCTACCCGGTTTACCGACGGCGGAGAGTTCGGTCTGGGCTGTGAAATGGGCATTTCCACCCAAAAGCTTCACGCCAGAGGGCCTATGGGTCTGCGGGAGCTGACCACCTACAAATATATTGTCACCGGCAACGGCCATGTGAGGTAATATTATGAAATACGGCTTTATCGGCTGCGGCAATATGGGGTCAAGTATTGCCAAGGCCATTTCCCAAAAGACAAGCAGCATTATGGTATCCGACCTTTCCGGCAAGGCAAAGGCTTTGGGGTATGCTTACGGCACGCCCCAGGAAGCGGCTGCCACCGCAGACCGGCTGTTTCTTGCCGTCAAGCCCCAGAGGATGGGCGCTGTTCTGGAAGATTTGCAGCCTGCCTTACAAGAAAAAAAGCCCCTGCTCATTACTATGGCAGCGGGGCTGACCATGGAAAAAATCTCCGCAATGGCTGGGGGCGATTATCCCATTATCCGCATTATGCCCAATACCAGCGTTGCCATCGGCAAGGGCGTGACCCTCTACTGCCGCAATGGGCTGGTTTCCGATGAAATTCTGGCAGATTTTCTGGAGGATATGAGCGCTTCCGGGGAAATGGTTGCGCTGGAGGAGCGGCTTTTTGATGCCGGTACTTCCCTATCCGGCTGCGGCCCGGCCTACTGCTACCTGTTTCTGGAAGCTATGGCTGACGGCGCGGTTGCCTGCGGCATCCCCAGAGAAACCGCCCTGCGCTTAGCCGCAGCCACCATGGAAGGCTCCGGCGCAATGGTCAGGGAAACGGGAAAGCACCCCGCTGCCCTGCGGGATGCGGTCTGCTCCCCCGGGGGCAGCACCATTGCGGGGGTCATGGCTTTGGAAGCGGGTGGCGCACGAAACGCCGCCATTGCCGCCGTAACCGCCGCCTGCAAACGCAATCAGGAATTGGGCAAATAAAACTCTCCCGGAGCGGTCTGTAAGGCCGCTCCGGGAGAGTTTGTTTACAGCAGCGGGGCAAAGGCTTTCAGGATGCTTCCCATAAGCTTTGTATACCACTTTTCTTTTTTGATAGTATCTTTCGTAACAGGGGCGCACTTTTCCAGCGTGGTTTGGAAGTCCTTTTCGATTTCGGCTACGGCATCCACCCCCAGCATATAGGTGGCGCACTCGAAATGGTGGTAAAGGCTGCGGTAGTCCAGATTGATGGTGCCTACCGCCGCTTCCATATCGTCACAGACAAAAACCTTGGCGTGGATAAAGCCGGGGGTATAGGTATACACCTTTACGCCGGCCTCCACCAAGGCAGCAAAATGGGTTTTGGCAAGGACATTGGCGACCGCTTTGTCCGATATACCCGGCAGCATGAGCTTCACATCCACACCCCGGCGGGCGGCATAGTACAGAGCGTTTTCCGTTTCGTTGTCCAATATCAGATAGGGCGTCATGATATGGACATAGGTTTTTGCCCGGTTCAGAATATCCAAGTAAACCCGCTGGCCCAGCCGTTCCCTGTCAAAGGGGCTGTCCCCATAGGGCATGACAAAGCCCGCCGCCGGAACCGGCTCCGAGGGAATCTCCAAAGCGGCATAATCCGGCTGCTTTTCGCTGACATTCCACATTTGCAGGAACATCAGGGTAAAGCTCTGCACGGCGCTGCCCCTCAGCATCACGGCGGTATCCTTCCAATGGCCGAAGCGGGAGGCTTTGTTGATATACTCATCCGCCAAATTCACGCCGCCGTTGAATGCCACCTGACCGTCGATGACGGCAATCTTGCGGTGATCCCGATAATTGTAATGGGTAGATACAAAGGGCGTTACCGGGGCAAAGACCTTGCACTTGATTCCCAATTTTTCCAACTGCTTGGGGTAGGTTTTGGGCAGCAGGAAAAACTCACAGGTGCCGTCATACATCACCCGGACATCCACACCCTGCCGAGCCTTTTGGGCAAGGATTTCCAGAATCCTGCCCCACATTTCCCCTTCGTCTACAATGAAATACTCCAAGTAGATATATTTCTCGGCTTTGGAAAGCTCCTGAAGCATGGCTTCCCACTTATTCTCGCCCAGCGGAAAATAGGTAACGGAAGTACCGCCGTAAATGCGGTGGCAGCCGCAGGAGGCCGCATAGTGGTTTAATGCCGCTGCGCCGGGGCAAATCTTGGCAACCGCCTGCAAAGCGGCCTCATCCTGAGGAAGCCTATCCATACTCTCGCGCTGGATTTGGCAGACACGGCGGCTTACCGCCCGGTGGCCGATGTCCCAGCGGGTATATATGTAGAGCAGGCATCCAAATACCGGCAAAATCATAATGACAATGAGCCATGTAATTTTTGCGGAAGGGTCCTGAGGGCTGTTGATCAAATGCACCACTTCTATCAGCAAAAACAGGGCCGTAAAAGCGTAATAATGGGGCCAAAGCCACTGAAAATGCAAAAAAAGCGCCACAATCAACGCAATATTGATCAGCAGAAACAGGGTAACGATTCCGGTACGGCTGAATATGGCATTCAAGATGCCTCTTTTGCCTTTTTTCAGCAGGCGCAGCCCGGTATTTTCCTTTTTTTCTTCCATAGCGCACCTCCGTTTTTTGTCATATTGTAGCGCCAAATGGTCAGAAAATCAAGAGCAATACGCACCAAATCGACTTTATGTGCCGCTGCCTTCTTTACAGGAAACCATTGACATTTCCACAAGCTTTGAGTATACTAGATCTGTAAAACTGTGCAAATTCCCCTAAATCTAACAAGGACAGGTGATAATTATGTACATGGATGATTACAAGCGTTGGTTGGGCTTTCCTCTGGAGGACGAAGCTCTGGTTAAGGAGCTGAAAGCCATCGAAGGCAATGACAACGAAATCAAAGAGCGCTTTGCCGTTGCTTTGAAGTTCGGTACTGCCGGTCTTCGGGGCGTACTGGGCGCAGGCACCAACCGCATGAATATCTATGTGGTGCGTCAGGCTACCCAAGGCCTTGCCAACTGGGTCAAGACCCAAGGCGGCAATCAGTTGGTGGCCATTTCCTACGACAGCCGCATTAACTCCGATGTTTTTGCCAAGGAAGCCGCCTGTGTGCTTTCCGCCAACGGCATCCGTGTCCGCATTTACGATGCGCTGATGCCTGTTCCCGCTTTGAGCTTTGCTACCCGCTACTATGAAGCCAACGCCGGCATCATGGTTACCGCCTCCCACAACCCCGCCAAGTACAACGGCTACAAGGCCTACGGCCCTGACGGCTGCCAGATGACCGACGATGCCGCCGCCGTGGTTTACGCCGAGATTCAGAACACGGACATTCTGGAAGGTGCCAAGTGGATGCCCTTTGAAGAGGGTGTTGAAAAGGGTCTTATCCAATATGTAGGCGATGATTGCAAGGAAGCTTTGTACGATGCCATTAAGGCCTGTCAGGTTCGCCCCGGTCTGTGCAAGACTGCCGGGCTGAAGCTGGTCTACTCTCCCCTGAACGGCTCCGGTCTGGTGCCTGTTACCCGGATTTTGGCGGACATCGGCGTTGACGATGTTACCATCGTTCCTGAGCAGAAGTATCCCGACGGCAACTTCCCCACCTGCCCCTACCCCAACCCCGAGATTTTCGAGGCCCTCAAGCTGGGTCTGGAGCTGGCAAAAAGCTCCGGCGCTGATTTGATGCTGG
>JBJDYH010000057.1:0-4164 GCA_051867135.1 Faecousia sp.
CAGATGTCCGCCACTACCTCGCCTTCGTTGGTGTAGGTCTTGATAAAATACTCGCACAGCTCCACCGGCTTCTGTGTGGGGTGGACGGTATGGGCCACCGTGGGGAACGCCAACACATTCCCAGGAAAGCGCCGCCCGTCCTCCGAGCCCCCGCCAGAGCGCACAAATTTCCCGTAGTTGGGGCTGTTGCCGCTGGTGCGGCAGATTTTCCGGTAGGGCTCACCCTGCTCAAACTGCGGATTGTAAACCGGGGACTTTTGATAGAACACCAAAATGTTCTCCGATTTTTTCAGCGGAGCGCGGCGGGCGTTGAGAAACCCTGTGCAGCGGTTTTTGTACCATACCCATTCGTAGCGGAGCATGGACAGGTTGGAAGCCCCCAGCACCTTGTCATAGGGGCATTGAGCAAAAAACAGCACTGCGCCGTTGGGCTTTACCGCCCATCTCACCGCCTCCCATAGCTCCTCCAGGGGCAGGGGGATGTCCCAAAAGTTGCGGGTGGTGCCATAGGGCGGATCGGTCAGGAGCATATCAACCGAGTGGTGCGGCAGGGAGCGCAGCCCGTCGATCCCGTCCATCAGGAACAGGCCCTCCGTCATGTTTGGGACATTTTGTCCCGAAGTGAAAGTTTCTGCCATGATCACACCTTTCCTCAGTGAGCGCCGAAGATGCTTTTTGCAATCGAGCCCGTTTTGAACAGCATAAAGCAGAGCAACACCGTGTAACCTACGCAGCCCCAAATGGCCCCGATGGGATCTCCGCTTGTGGCTATGCTCTGGATCAGCACCGCATAGATGCCCACGCACAGGAGGATGAGCAAGCCTTGGAATCCCACGGCAAGCAGGGACTTCAAATAGTTCTGGCCCATGCTGCCCATTTCCCGGTTGGACAGGGTCGCCATCGGAATAGGAGCCAAGCTGGTGATCATGTAGATTTCCAGCATACGTCCATAGACGATCACAAAAATGATGATGTTCAGCGCCCACATGGTAACATTGATCAGAAGCGACTGCATGAACAGCCCCAGCAGAGAGCCAAGGCCCATTGTCTCCAAGGTGGCCTCCAGCGTGTCCATCATCGACGGGGTAATGTCCGTGGAGCTTTGAATGATCCCCGCCGACCGCGCAATCACGCTCTGCGACACGTCAAATACCGCGTTTACGATATTGAACGTGTTGGAGAGGATCAGGATGGCGCAGGCCGTCTTGAAAATCCACTTGAAGAAAATCCAGTAGTCCAGATCGTGTAAATTGTTCTTTTCAATAATGAGCTGGATCAGCTCATAGGTTGCGACAAAGGTTAGGATCAGCCCGGCAATCGGCAGTATCACCGTTTCAGAAAGCTGCCGTATGAGGGAGAAAACCCCGGCGTTCCAGGACGCCGGGGTAGTCCCCACTTGCACCGCAATCTCTCCGACTCGGGTATTTACCGTATCAAAAAGCCCCGTGAGGTTGTTCAGGATACCCTCGATCAGCAGCTCCTTCAGCCAGTCTGTGATCCAGTCGGTGAGAACTCCCATAAGCTATCGCCCTTAAAACAGGGTGGACAGCAGGGGAATCAGGGTGGTGCCGAGCACGATGATGCCGCCGCCCGCCATGAGCTGCTTCATGCCCTGGGACTTCGCGCCGGGGTTATCGGAGCCGTAACCTTCCAAGAGGTTGACAACGCCCCACACGCCCAGGCCAGCGCCCAGCGCGATCACGAGGGTCTGCAAAGTAGTGACAGCAGAAGTGAAAAAAGCCATATTTTCTCCGTTTCTCCGGGATATACCCGGCCATGAAAAAAGCCGCCCACATGGGGCAGCAGCTACCTTGGGACATTTTGTCTCGAAGTCCCATTTATACAAAAGCGTCCGGGTCGTCGAGATCGTCATAGTTGAGGATGTCCTCGTCCTCGTCTGTGAGCGCCTCGGCTGGGCCTGACACTTTGTTTTAATTACGATTAGGAGGGGCTCTGGCGATAAAACCATCCTTTCTGTTGTTTATACAGGTAAATTGTTATATAATTATAATCACATTTTTCGGAATTGTAGGTGGAACATGAAACAGATTACAGAAGTGACACGACGTGACATAATAGATGTCATCAATTATGGTTTTACATATATTGAGCTTATTGATAGACCTCATCCCGACTTCTTTTACTATAAAGATGCAGAAGAATGTTCTGCAAAAATAAGATATTGGGGCCGCCTTGACAATGAGTTGTCTTTTTTGAAGCGTATTTATGACCTTTCTAAACTTCCATCTTATGACGGCCGTTTTAAGGATGCCGAAGGCGATATATGGCAACATACAATTAACAATGATGACTATGAGCTTGGATGGGTTTTTGATGATGAGCGCTTTTCTTTGTCTGATGGCAATGATGATGAACATCTTTTGAATTTTATATGTGAAATGTTCCATCCTGCTGTTAGAGTAGAACATGGTGACTGGAAAAAGGTCCTTGAACGGATAAATGAACTTTTAGCACCGGATGGATATTGCATATATCAAACAGGATCTCTTTCAGGTAGAGCCATTTATGGATGGAAAACCACCAGCCTTGGTGGAAAAGTTGTTGCTGGACAAATTAAAGATATTAAAGTAGCCTTTGATAGCAACTATGTGGCTGTACAGGTAGATTTGATGTATGAAATGATTGAAACTGCACCACATTCTGCTATTGGTAAAGCAAAAGAGCTATTAGAGATATGTTGTAAAACAATACTGGATGAACAGAGAATTTCATATAGCCCTGATCTTGATCTGACGCAACTCATGAAAGTAGCCTGTGAAAGCATAGGGCTGAGTGCTAAAAAAATAAAAGATGGAGTTCCTGGGCAAGATATTGCTGCCAGAATTTTGGGCAATCTTGGGAATATTGCTCATGGGATGGCTGAGCTGAGAAACCTGTACGGTGATGGACACGGAAAGAATCGTACATTTCAGCCACTGCCGCCCCGCTATGCTCATTTAGCTGTGGGAGCATCTGTGGCTGCGGTGCATTTTATGTGGGAAACATACCAAGAGCGTATAAATAAAAGCTAACAAGGAGCAACCTCTGGTTTTTATTTAACCAGAGGTCGTTTCTTTGGGACAAAATGTTCCAATATTATCCCTTCTCTTGTCGAAAAGAGGATTTTACTATACAATGAAAATGACTCATTTAACACCATCTGCTGGGAGGACACCTTATGAAAAGCAATGATTTGACCAAAGAAGAAATCATCAAGTGCTTCCACTGTGGAAATGAGACTCCCATGCAAAAAGTTGGCGAGTATAGTTGGGGGTCGCGAGATCTGGAAGATTCCGAATTTGATTTTTTCTATAAGTACGAACTGTTTGCTTGTCCGGTTTGCCATAAGGTTACACTCCGCCAAGCCTATGGTGATGAAACCATGATTCATTATCACGGTAACGACGAAATTTCGTACTATGACGAAAAAAGTATTCTCTATCCGCTTAGCAGTATTGAAAGCACCTCTGTTCCGCAGAAAGTAAAAGAAGCATATGAGGCTGCTCTGAAAACCAAGAGCATCGATAAATACGTTTGCCTTATAGCGTTAAGACGCACGCTTGAACTGTTACTTAAAGACAAGGGTGCTACCAAATGGGGATTAAAGGATAAGATTGAGGAAATCGCGGCGAAAGGGTTGCTGCCCGATACGCTGAAAGAAGCTTCCTCGTTAGCCAAAATGCTCGGTGACACAGCAGCCCACGATAAGGAGTTGGAAATCGACCAGTACGATGTTGAAGCTATGGCAGAATTTGTGGGGTTTATTATCGAGTATCTTTACATCGTCCCGGACAAG
Source organism: Faecousia sp. (assembly GCA_051867135.1). GTDB lineage: Bacteria > Bacillota > Clostridia > Oscillospirales > Oscillospiraceae > Faecousia. Next base: position 3,797 of record JBJDYH010000057.1, read on the forward strand.
ATCAACACATATAAAATGCAGCTGGATGAAAAGTCATCTGCCAAAGCCAACGAATAATGCCGCGTTTCTAAATGCACCCACCAGCATTTCTGTTGAAGGGTGCATTTTCCATAGCCCTCACATAAAAACATCTGGATCATCCAAATCGTCGTAGTTGAGGATGTCCTCCTCATAAGCAAGCACCTCATCCGGTACGAACACTTCATGTACCTCACAAACCTCATTCAGCCCAGGTCGCCTGCGGCGGTTAATCAGCTTATCAAGGTCAAAGGCGTTTTTCACTTTATCGGCCTCCGCCGTAAAGCGATAATTTGGATGCTGTTTCAAATCGTACTTGCGGGAATAGAACGGCGGCAGGCCCCGGAGCT
>JBJDYH010000058.1:0-52696 GCA_051867135.1 Faecousia sp.
CACATAATGCCGATTATGTTGCGATCCACATGTTTCAGAATTATTGATTCATAATATTCATAATAAGTTATAGGCTTATCGGCTTCCCACAGCAAAGCGGTAAATTGGAATTTGGCGCTCCATAGGGGGCAAATCATATCGTAGGGCGGGGGCTTGCTCCCGCCGTTCCCTCAAACGCTGGGTTAGCGGCGGGAGCAAGCCCCCGCCCTACAAACAGTCTGCCAAATTGGAATTTGACGCTGCACCATAATAATGCGCGTAGGGGCCGATGCCCACATCGGCCCGTTTGGGTGTTACGGATTTGCCGCAGTTTCGTAGAAGTATTGTTCTGTGTTCTGCGGGGCGATGTGGGCATCGCCCCCTACATTCACCCAATTCACACCCCTACAAATTCCAATTTATGGGGTAGCGGATTCAAACCGATATGCACTATAAGTTATATGCAGGTACAAGATGCGTATGAACGGATTTAGTATGATTAATCCGTTGCCCAGATGCCTAATTCCCAGATGCTTTCCAAAATGGAGAGCTTCCTTAAAAAATGTCCTTTGGGTATTCCCAAAAGAAATCTGCTATATTATGTCAGATATAGTAGGGTGTAATAAGCGAGCCGGATATATGGAGGTGCTTATGACAAAGCGGACAAAGATAATGATTGCGATAGCAGCAGTTTTGCTCACCCTTGCGCTAATTGCTGTAGGTGGAGCTCTGCTTTTCCGCTACCTGTATAGAATCCCCTTTGAAGAAGCGGAAAACCACATGGATACCCATAAGCCTCTTGTTCTGCGCGAGCAAGAAGACGGGACGCTCCACATTGCCTGGGAAGCCGGTAGCAATATTGACCGTTACCGTGTGGAGCTTCTACGCTATGATACGGTAACCGATCCCGAAACCGGCACCCCGGAAACCGTAGAAACGGTTCTGCACAGTATGTATGTAGAAAACGCTACCCAGTGCGTTCTCCCGGTTTTCCCCCGGGATCAGGAGCTGACCATTTCTATTACCGGCGAAAAAGCGTACCATATTCCCCGCCATGATAAATGGAGGGACAGCGAAGAGTCCGTGGCAGTTACTGCGGTATTTACGCCCCCGGAGATTGCCAATCTGACATGGTCAGCAGACGCTGACACCAAAACTGTGGACATTCAGTATTCTTTGAGTGATTCCTGTGTCTGCCAGATTTATACGGTGTCGGATAACGGGGAAATCATCCATTATCGTACCGTGCCGGAAGAAAGCATGGATATTTCTTTTGGGGAAGGCATGGAATTCCCATTGCCCTCCCACGATACGCCCCAAAGCTTTGCGTTCTCGGTAGACAAACTACACCCCGCGTATGAGCATTACGGCCTGATTACGGATACGATAACTGTCGTTCGGGAAGACCTTTTGGGTACTACGCTGGAGCTGGAATGTACCGATTTGGGCAATAATGTTTTTTCCTTTACATGGAATGAAACCAAGGGTGAAACCTATCTGTTCCAGCAGCTTCAGCCTGACGGAGAAACATGGACAACGCTCTACGAAACCGGACGGTCGGGGGAGCGGTGCTATACCACCGGGCATCTGCCCCGTTATTCCAATTTGTTCTTCCGGGTTTTTGCCGTAGGCGGCCAGACTTTGCCTGACAGCGAATATGCGGCAACGCCCGCCCAGACATATGTTTTTACCGGCGCATCCATTGTATACGCTACAATTTGGCCCCAAAAGGATTTGGATGTATATAGCGACAGCCAACAGACCGCTGTTATAGGAAAGGTAAAAGCCTGCGAAACTTACTGTGTGCTGGATTATGTGGATGGTATGTTCCAAATCCGCATTGCACAGGACACATACGGTTTTATTGACAGCAACTATTGCCTCATCAACCTGCCGGATATGATAGGGGACATCTGCAGCTATGATATTACCAACAGCTACAGTTCTCTGTATATGGTACACGGCTATGGAATTCCTACTGTTACGGGTACGGTTATCGATGGCTATGAGCGTGTAAAGGTATCAAGTGGTGAGTATTTGGTGCCTTTGCTGTTCCCAACAGCCCTGAAATTGGAGCAGGCAGCCTTTGCAGCGATGGACGAAGGCTATAAGCTGAAAATTTACGATAGTTACCGTCCCAGGCAGGCTACTGTTGCCATTTACAACCAAACGAAAACCTTGTCAGAAACCCCCATACCTGAGAAAACCTTCACCGGAAAACCCATGGAGGAGATGCCCGTGCTGGCCGAAGGGGAAGTGCTGACCTACGGCGATTTGATGACGGATTTTGGCCGCTATTCCCTGAATTATTTCCTGGCAGCAGGCGGTTCCAACCACAACAAGGGCATTGCCATGGATATGACCCTGATATATCTGAACAACGGCAAAGATGTGAAGATGCAGTCGGATATTCACGATCTATCCTGGTATTCCGAGACACAACGCAACAATTCCTATGCCAGAAAGCTTGCGGCAATCATGAAGGAAGCAGGTTTTGGAACGCTGGTTTCCGAATGGTGGCATTTTGAAGATACTGTCTCCAAATCCGAATTGGATTTGGAATACACCTACGGTGGAGTAACCCCGGAAGGCTGGATGAAAGATGACATTGGGTGGCGATACCGCCGTTATAACGGAAGCTTCTACAAAGATTGCACCGTTACCATAGAAAACACGCAGTACATATTTGATTCCAATGGATACTTGATAGAATCCTGATTGAAAAAAGAAAGGTAGAGAGCAATATGAATTCCTTTTGGAAAAAATACGGTAAGATTCTTTTAATTGTTGCCATCGCCCTGGTGGTCTGCGCTGTGGCGGCAGTAGGCGTTTATCATCATTGGTATTACGGCCTTCCCCGCTTTCAGGATGTGACCATGGAACTGGGCGAACCCCTGCCGGAGATTGAAAGCTTTATGACCGACCTGGCGGAGCCGGGAAAGGCAAAGTTTGTGACCGAGACAGACACGCTGGATTTGTCCAAAACCGGCCAACTGGAAATCACCCTTCGCCACGGCAGACGCAGCGAAACAGTCATCCTGACCATTCAGGACACTACCGCCCCTCAAATCACTTTGCAGGATATTTCCCGCGCCATTGGCTATGAGCCGGCAGTAGAGGATTTTGTGGTGAGCAGCTATGACCTGTCGGAAACTACCATTGCCTTTGCCCACCCCATCGCCAAGCAGGAAAACTACGGAAATGTTACCGTTGAGATTATGATTACCGATGCCAGCGGCAACAGCACTACCGCAACTGCTACCTTGTCCTATATGTGGATCGTGGACAGCTTTACCATGGAGCTTGGCGATACCCTGGAAAAATCCGATTTGCTGCTGGATGCCGAGAAAGATGCCCACCTGCTGGATCAGGAACAGTTGGATGCGGTCAATCAGGGCGGTGTTGGCGAATATACCATTACCAGCACCGATCAGGGGCAGACCCGTACCTGCAAGGTTACTGTAGTGGATACCACCGCCCCCGTGCTTGAACTTCAGAATCTGCAGCGGGATCAGGGTGAGGATGTGCCTGCTATGGAAGACTTTGTTCTGTCCTGCACAGACCTGTCCGGGGATGTGACCCTGACATTCCTGACCGAACCCAATACCCGCACTCTGGGTCTGCAGACCGTTCAGGTGGAAGCCAGAGATATTTACGGCAACACCACAGTCGCGGAAGCTACCCTGAATGTTGTTTACGATGGTACACCTCCCGATTTCTACGGTGTAAGCACCTTGGTGGTAGAAAAGCACAGCACTCCCGATTATGTCACAGGCGTTGGTGCCTATGACAATAGAGATGGCGAAGTAACCTTTACATACGATGCTTCCAGAGTGGATACCTCCAAAGCAGGTACCTATACCGTATTCTACACCGCTTATGACAAATCCGGCAACAAGGCAACCTACCGCCGGGCAGTTAGTGTAAAGCATGACTGGGAAGATACTCAGGCTTTGGTTGCAAAAACCGCTGCCAAGTGCGGCGACAGCGTTGAATCCATCCGGGATTATCTTCGCGGCTACATCGGCTACACCAGCTACTGGGGCGGTGACGATCCTGTTTATAACGGCCTCACAGAAAGAAGAGGTAATTGCTATGTTCAGGCCGCCTGCCTGAAAGCCCTGCTTAACTACAAAGGTTATAACTGCCAGACTATCTGGACTACCGATAAAACCCACTACTGGCTTCTGGTAGACATGGGTGGCTACTGGCGCCATGTGGACTCCACCCCCGGCTCTATGCACAGCCGTTACAGCCTGATGACAGATGAGCAGCGCTATGAAACCCTTTCCGGCAGAGATTGGGATCGGGATGCCTGGCCTGCTGCCGAATAATCGATTATGATGGAACTGCTGATTTTTCTGATTGGCCTGCTTGCTTATAGCGCCTACGGCCTGCCGGGGCTTTGCTATTTGGCGGTGGTCATGGTTCTGTCCTATCTGGTGGGGCTGCTGCAGCAAAAGCTGCGGTGGCTCATGCCGGTATGGCTGGTACTGAATGTTCTCAGCCTTCTGCTGGTAAAGCTCCAAACGCCGTTGGGGATTTCTTTTGTGGCACCCTTGGGTATTTCTTACTTTACCCTGCAAATTATTTCCTACCATGTGGATATTCGCCGCCGGAAGATTCGGCCGGAGCGCAACTTCCTCCGCTTTGGTCTTTTTGTCTCCTACTATCCCCATATGGCTATGGGCCCCATTGAACGCTACAGCGCCATGGAGAAGGCCCTGAATGAGCGATGCTTTAGCTGGGATGGCATCAGCCTGGGTGCCCTGCGGGCAGTTTGGGGCCTGTTCAAAATGCTGGTCATCGCCTCCCGTGTGGGCGTGATTATCGCTGCCATTCGCGCAGAACCGGCTTCTTTTTCCGGCAGCTATGCGTTGCTTGCTATGGTGCTGTACTCTGTGCAGCTGTACTGCGATTTTTCTGGCTGCATAGATACCGTTCTTGGCCTTTCTCAAATGCTGGGGCTAAAGCTGTCCGAAAACTTTGATGCCCCGTTCCTGTCAGAGTCTTTTCAGGAGTTTTGGCGCCGTTGGCACATGACCCTTGGCAGCTGGCTTCGGGAATATGTTTACATTCCCCTGGGCGGAAACCGCAAGGGCAAGGTGCGAAAGATCATCAACCTGATCATCACCTTTTTGGTATCCGGTTTATGGCATGGTGTCAATTATATCCTGTGGGGCTTGTTTAACGGCATTTTTGTGGCCTTTGGCACAAGCATGAAAACCAAATGGAAACACCTGAACCGCCTGATTACTTTTGTTCTGGTTTCTCTGCTGTGGTGCTTCTTTATTTGGCCAGATGCCATTACCGCCTTGCGGATGGTAGGCTCGGTATTTACCCGGTTTAACTACCTTTCTCTGCCCGGGGAAGTTGCCCAAATGGGGCTTTCCTTGGGGGATTGGCTGGTTGCCGCAGTTGCCTGCATTGGCCTGTGGATATATGACTGCAAGCGCGTTTGCGTCAATGGGTGGCTGCAAAACCGCAGCCCCTGGCAGCGCACAGCTCTTGTCTGCCTGCTCGGCCTTTTGGTGCTGGTATTCGGAATGTATGGCATTGGCTTCCATGCAGAGGCCTTTATCTACAGCAGCTTCTAGGGAGGGGCAGTATGAAAAAAATAAGAACTGTCCTGTCTGTAGCAACGGTTATGCTGGTGGCAGCAATTGCTTTTCTCATTGTGAATCGTCTTTTCCAGCCCAAATACATGACCGATTTGGAAGAAGGCAGCTTCATTCAGGAGTATTATGCCCAGGCAGGCGGCCACGATGTAATTTTTATTGGCGACTGCGAAGTCTATGCCAATTTCATTCCTGCGGAGCTTTACCGCGACTATGGCATTACCGCCTATGTCCGGGGAACTCCCCAGCAGCTTATTTGGCAGTCTTACTATATCCTCGAAGAAACTCTGCGTTACGAAACCCCCAAGGTGGTTGTGTATAATGTCAATGCCATGCGCTACAGCGAGCCGGTGAGCGAAGCCTACAACCGGCTTACCATCGATAATATGCGCTGGTCAAAGCAAAAGGTGGATATCATCCGCGCCTCCATGACGGAAGAAGAGAACTTTTGGTCCTATGTATTCCCGGTTTTGCGTTACCACAGCCGTTTTGACGAGCTGACCAATGAGGATTTTACTTATTTCTTTCAGGAAAAAACCAATACCTTCAATGGCTACCAGTTGCATACCGGCATAGAGCCGGTGGGTACGCTGCCTGCCAAACGGGTACAAGCCAATTACCGGTTTGCGGACATCTGCTACGAGTATCTGGGGAAAATGACCAATTTGTGCAAAGAAAAGGGTGTGGAGCTGATTCTGATCAAAGCTCCCAGCCTGTACCCCTACTGGTATGACCAGTATGATGCCCAAATTCAGGATTTTGCCCAAGCCAACGGTCTTACATTCTATAATTTTACCGCAGACGTTCAGGAAATCGGGCTGGATTATTCCACAGATACCTATGATGGCGGTCTGCATCTGAATTATGCCGGAGGCGTAAAACTAACCAAGTTCTTTGGAAAGCTGCTGGTAGAAAACCACGGCGTGACAGACCGTCGAACCGATCCTGCTGTGGCTGCAATTTATGAAGAAAAGCTTCGCATTTTTGACGAAGCTGTAAAGAAAGGAACCAAATCATGAAACAAATAATTTTGCTGCTGCTTTGTGCGGCGCTTATGATGGGCCTTGCCGCCTGCGGCGAGGAACCTGTGGCAAAGGACACTACTCCCCCTGACAACACCACTACTGCTGTACAGGATACCACCCTGCCTGAGGTTACTGTCCCTACTACGGAGGAACTGTTTGCCTTCCGGTTCGGCAATGCCGTCCTCACCCCTGGCACCCCCTTTGACCCCAGCGTACTGCCTGAGCCCCAGAGCACTTATTCCATTCCAAGCTGCGCCTTTGAAGGTACGGACAATGTATACAATTATGGCACCTTCGAGGTTACTGCCTACAACGAGGGAAAGGGTGAAATTGTCTACTCTGTCTATTTCCTGGACCCCAATCTGGAAACCCCAGAGGGGCTTTTTCTGGGAGATGACGCAGCAAGAGTTACCCAGCTCTATGGCGAGGGAACTGTCAACGGCACCGAAATTACCTACCGGAAAGGCAACACGCTGCTGATAATTATTGTAGAAAACGGCTTTGTTGCCAGCATCGAATATCGGGAAGCGATCTAAGGAACCGCCAGAATCTCTTTCCGCCGGCTCTTGTTGTCTTCATCAGAGCTCCCCTGGCCTGGCTGGAGAAAACACTTGAATAATGCTATGTTTTTACTTATAATTATTGTACAGTTCTCGCATCCATCATGTGCTCTATGGAAACGGTGAATAAACCGGATTTCTGATTATTCGGAATCAGAAACGAAAAATGAATTGAAACCTGCACTTCCTTAGTAAGAGATGATTTGTTTACTAATGACTTGCAGCACTTCAAAAACAGACAATAAAATAATGGAGGAGCAATATGACAGACCTTGAAGTTATGCAGCGGGCAAAAATGTATATGGACAAGCTGGCGCAGGGAATTGATCCCATTACCGGGAACGAGATGCCGGGGGATTCTCTTCTGAACAACGTGCGGCTTGCCAGATGCTTTTCCTATGTGTCGGGCGTTTTGCAGCAAGTGATCGACAACGGCGGCTCCGTTGGAAGCAAGCCGAAAAAGAATAACTTTGTGGTGACACCGCAGATGATGTCCCGCCTTGCACCGTCAGAGCGCCCCCTGCGCGTCTCTGACTTTACCGGGATGCTTGCCGCTGCGGCGGATGATCCCAGTACCAAGCGCCCCAGCACGACGGTGATTACAGACTGGCTTCTTTCCAAAGGATTTATGGAAAAGGTTATAAATGCCGAAGGAAAGCAGCAGCGTGTTCCCACAGAGGCGGGCCGAAGGATCGGAATGTATACCGAAACACGACAGGGGCGGGATGGCGAATATCTCGCGGTCTATTATAGCCCGGAGGCACAGCGATTCCTGCTGGATCACCTGGAAGATATTTTCAAGGTAGAGTGAACAAGCGACAAAGCATTCCAAATAGAAGAAAATGGATAAGCAGGTGGCAGCAATGGATTGGCAGAAAATGTTCACACCGTGGATTCTGGAACGGGGGAGAAATTACTGGGATGATGACTGCGTGGAAAGCCTGTACCAAGATGGGAATACAGTGACAGCGGTGGTCTCCGGAACCGAGGACTATGATGTAGAGATTGAGATGGGTCGTGGCGGGAACATAGCGTATATGTCTTGCACCTGTCCGTATGCAGGAGAAGGAAACAATTGCAAGCACATGGCGGCGGTGCTGTTTGCGATGGATGAAGATATATGGGAGCAGCCCGACATTCCGCACAATGGAGAATGTTTTGACAAGCTTCCCTGGCAGGAGGCGCTGAATGGGCTTTCCCCGGAGGAGATGCGGCAGCTTTTGTCGGAGCTGGCGCAGTCTGACCGGGGGCTTCAAGAACGGATTGCCGCATTGCATGGGCAGCTTTCGGCGGAGGCAATGGAAGCAACATGGGAAACCCAGCTTGCCGAGCTCCCAGAAAAATACACAGATCGCTTTGATTATATAGATTACAATCATGCATATGACTTCTTCATGGAATTGGACGATTTTCTGAGGGCGCGTCTGCCGCGACTGCTGGAAACGGAGCAGGTCATGGAGGCGTTCTCCCTGTCTTGCATGGTATTTGAGACTGGCATGGAGCAGGACGTCGATGATTCGGACGGAGGCAGCAGTATGCTCGCAGGATCCTGTGAAGACGCATGGCGAAAACTTCTGAATCAGGCCAATCCCCGACAGGAGCAGGAAATGTATGCCTGGTTTGCCTCCCATACCCATGCCCCGGAATGGGATTATGGGTCGGAAGTCGTAGAGCAGTTTTTCTATCATTGGGAATGGAGTGCACCGCTTCTGGAACAGAATCTGCGGCTTCTGGATACGGAGCTTGCGGGAGAGGGAAACTCCGAGTATCGGCTGAAAGAACTGCTGAACTGGCGGGCCAATACAATGGCAGCGCTGGGTATGGAGCCAACAGCGATTGACCGGTTTTGGGCGCAATACCGACACCTTCCTTTCGTTCGGGAACGGGAAATCGAACTTACGCTGAACGAGAAGAACTTTGACGGCGCTGTCAGGCTGCTAAAGGAAAGCAAGGAGCTGGACAAGGAAGACGATTTCCGGGTAAGAAATCACAGCCAGAAGCTGATTTCTATCTATCAGCAGACCGGGCAGACGGGGTCGCTGCGGGAGGAACTGCGGTTTCAGATTTTCTCCTGTGTCCAGCGGGACCTGACATACATTAAACTGTACCGGGATATCATTCCAGATGAGGAGTGGCCGGCACTTTTGGATACGCTTCTGCGCCACGAGACGACCAAATCTTTGAAATATGAGCTGCTGGCCTTCGGAGAACAATACGAGCGGCTCTATCAGGCTATCGTGCAGGAAGGCTCCTTCCGCCGTCTGAGTCAATATGCGGATATTCTTTGCCGGTGGTCACCGGAACAGGTGAGAGATACCTATGTACGGATGCTGGACGGGGTCATGTCCCGGTCATCCGACCGCAATATGTATCGGGAAACCATTGGCTATCTGCAAAGAGTGCAGCAGTTCCCCGATGGGGTGGAAACGGCAAAGCGTCTCGCGGACTCCTGGCGGGAACGATTTGGCAGGCGAAAAGCCATGCTGGACGAGCTGTATAAAGCTGGATATTGAACAATAGTCAGATCCCCAAAGGCCTTTTACTTGTTCTATTCGTTTTGTTTGTACCTATCTGGCGGGTATATGCAGACTTTTGTGGTGGGGACGGCGCAAAGGCTCCCCAGAATTTGGACAAATCAGTTTGACCCATATTTTGTCCCATACGGGATGATCATGCATGGAACAAATGGATTTCCAGCGGAAGGAAGGAACTTTTCCCATCGCTTTTTTGCTTTTTACAGGAGATTTTCCGTGCAAAAATTTGCTCGATTTTTAGTTTCTTTGATTATCACGGCGCAGTTTTTTGAGCCGTTCCGGGGCTACCAGATGGATACCTCCAATTTCAAGAAAATAGGAAATCAACAGCGAAACATTTCTGGAGCAGCCGGTCATTTGGTCGGCTGCTTCTTGCATATCGGCAGGTAATTCGCTATAATAATGTCGGAAAGCCTTGGCTTTCAAGGCTATTTGCGTTGTTCATTACGCATTATAATAGAGGTACTTTTTCAAAAAGAGGACATAAAATGCAGGAGATTTATCGCATATTAGTCGTTGATGATGACCCTTCCATCGTCAACATCATAGAAACCGCGTTAACGCAGGCAGGTTACCTTGTACTGACTGCCTCTGATGGAGAAGCGGCCTGCCGGATTGCGGAGGTGGAACACCCCCATCTGATCATCATGGATGTGATGATGCCACGGTGCAACGGCATCATTGCGACCATGCGGATTCGCCAGAGCAACAATGTGCCGATTCTGATGCTGTCCGCCAAAGCGGAAGGCTCTGACCGGGTGTTGGGATTGGAAGCAGGTGCGGACGATTATCTGGTGAAGCCTTTTTACCAGCAGGAGCTGCTGGCCAGGGTAAAGGCACTGCTTCGCCGTTATGATGCTCTGGGTTCCATCCGGGAAACAAATTCCGAAGATCAGATACAGGTAGGCAATATCATTCTGAATACTGCCACAAAGCAGCTCATCGTCCGGGGTGATGCGGTTCGGTTAACCGCAACGGAGTTCAAAATCTTGCAGGTGATGATGTCCAACCCGGGGCGGGTGTACTCTGCGGAAGAAATCTATGAGCGGGTCTGGAAAAACGATGCCTACGCCGTGGAGAATACCGTCATGGTGCACATCAGCCGCATCCGGGAAAAGCTGGAGTTGAATCCGAAGAAACCGGAGTATTTGAAAGTAGTTTGGGGGATTGGCTATGTCTTTGAAGCATCGTAATTCTATCGCTTTGATCCTCATTCTCTTTGCCGCAGTCTGCTGGACATTTGGACAACAGATGTTGGACACGCGTACGGAGAGTAGTATCATTGCGACAACTAATCCGGGTATGGAAGAAACAATGTTCCCAACAACGGTTGCAACAATACAGCCCAGCGAAGATTGGGCAAACTCTACAATCCCAATGAATACCACACCTGCGGAATCTGAGCCACGAGAAAATGATGTTAAGGCAAATTCTCGCTCAGAACGACTGCTTGGCTTTATCCTTTCCTTTACTGCCGCTGCCGCCGCAGGTACAGCGATTTTTGTTTTTTGGCAAAAGAACCCCATCTGCGGCCCGGATGGAATCAGCTTCACTCTCGCATTGTTTGCAACCGCCTATTACATTTGCCAAAATATGGAATACATTCCATGGTCTGCTACCGCTGTTACCCTAACGGTTTTATACAGGGTTGTAAGCGCATTCGCCATTCTATTTGGCATCCGGGAATTGCTTGGATGGATGCGAGGCAGATTCTCCCTTTCCTGGTGCTTGGTTCACAGAGCTGCCAAGCGGTGCACGACACCGCAAATGTCCTTGCTGATTCTTGTTGGATGGATTGTCCTCTCATTGGCTGGAGTTATCTATTTCTTCGCTGTGGACGCTCGCTATCATGCGATTCTGTTTTGTATCGTTGGATATTTGGCAGCCGCAGTTTTTGGTTTTCTTTGCCTTTGGAGGTATGGCACCGATCTCAACCATTTCAAAAAACAGCTTGACAACTATCAGCATGGCAAACCAATTTGCGTGGGGGATGGAGCCTTTTCTCAGACGGAAGCGCAGCTTCTGGATGTACAGGCTCAACATGAGGAGGCGGTTCGTACCGCTGTTACCAGCGAACGATTTAAGGTGGAGCTGATTTCCAATGTTTCTCACGATCTGCGTACACCCCTAACATCCATTCTTGGTTATAGTGAGCTGCTGCAAAAGGAAACTATGACCCCGGAGGGTCAGGAACAGCTCCGCCTGCTGAATCAGAAAGCCGGGTATATGCGGGATTTGGTGGATTCATTGTTTGAACTCACCAAGGTTTCCAGCGGCGTTACCGAGAGCAAAAAAGAGAGAATCGACTTGATTCGCCTGCTGGAGCAGACGATCGGTCTATTTGATGACCAGCTAAATACGGCGGGTCTGGTGGTTCGGCGGCACTACGCGTCCGATTCCATGATTGTTGTGACGGATGGCGCACGAATGCATCAGGTGTTTGCAAACCTCTTAACCAACGCCATCAAATACGCGCTCCCGGGCACACGGATCCATCTGGAGGTTGCCGAAACCGATGAAAACTACCGGGTTCGGATGGTGAACACCGCATCCTATGAGATGGATTTCCAGCCGGAGGAAATTGTGCAGCGCTTTGCCCGGGGTGACAAGGCCCGTTCCACCAAGGGCAGCGGGTTGGGGCTTGCCATCGCCCAGACCTATACGGAATCCGTGGGCGGCAGCTTCCGCGTTGCCATCGATGGCGACCAGTTCAGCGCCATTGTGACGCTGCCAAAATTGTAAGAATCCTGTAAGAAATATATTGCCTGTTTTGAAAGAATCCCCCTGTACCATGAAGGAAGTGGTACAGGGGGTGTTTTTATGTCCAAAAGAGAACCGGGATTGGATCTGCTGCGATGCATTGCCTTTTTATTTGTGGTTACTTTCCATTCCTTTTTGAACAACGGTTACTATTTTGAGCCGCAGGTCGGTTTTTGCATGTGGCTGGCAGGAAGCTTTCGCTGGCTTAGTGTGAGCTGTATCGGCCTATTCCTGATGCTTACAGGCTACCTGAAATCCGGCAGAACGGATGTGAGAGATTGCTACCGCGGACTTGTACCGGTGCTTCTGGGGTATTTGCTTGCTGCTGTTATCTCCATACCGATCCGGCATTTCGCTTTTGGTGATGTCCAGACCTTTTCAACTTGGCTGAATCGCCTGTTCAGCTTTAGTGCCGTTTACTACGGCTGGTATGTGGAAATGTACATTGGGCTGGTACTGCTGATACCATTCGTGAATTTGGCTCTGGAGCGTTTGCGGGATACAAAGGCGCTGCTTGGTTTTGGAACCGTTATGCTGATCATGACCGCGCTTCCCGGTGCAACACCGTGGACTGTTTTCCCAGACTATTGGCGTTCCGTTTATCCGCTTACCTATTACATTTTGGGAGCCATTGTGCGCCGTATTCAGCCCAAGCTCAGTCCGTGGATTGGTATTGCCGGGGCCATTATGATGTCTGCCATGTTGGGGGCTGCCACAATGCTTTCCACAGATGGCAGATTAAACGAAGCGCTGACATGGGAGTTTCCCGATCTGTGGATCGTATGCATAGCTGTGTACCTATTTATAGCCTTGTACAGGGTTAGAATCCCATCTGCCCTTCGTCGTATTCTTGCCTTTGGAGCAAGCGGTTGCTATGGAGGATACCTATTTTCTCACCTGTTTGACGCATGGTGCTATAAGCTGTTTACAGGTTGGAGAAATCCGGAGCAGTATACGCTTATCTTCTTTTGTATCACGGTTCCCATTTTTCTTGTTTCCATTCTTTCGGGAGCGCTGCTTGAAAGGCTGATCAAACGGTCTTGGACACACAGAAAAGGGGCTTCAAGATGTCTGCACTAAGGAAGCTCTGAATAAATCGCCTGCGGCTGGAGGGCGAATCCTTTGCCACATCCGTGCAGTTCCCAAAATGGGAAATACACAAAGTATTCCTCCATTTTTAGAACTTTCGGCTGAGCCAAAATCTTCCGCCCCCAGCTCTTGCTGTTTTCATCAGAGCTTCCCTAAAAGTTTTGCGAAGAACCTATAGATGCAGAATGTGCTTTGCCCTTATCCGCCAATTCCCACAGCAATTCCAGCATAGAAATGAACAGAAAGGCTGCAGCAGCAAAAATGCCAATCAGCAGCAGCGTTAGCCACATAAAAAGCGAACTTACTGCATATTGGATTTGCCCGGGAAGTCTTGATTTGCGTTGCCGCGCTGTATCCGCGTATTCTGCATCACACATCTTTGGCACCGCTGACGATGGACAGGTAGGCGTGGGAAGTTACTTTATAGATGATGGCATAGAATATACCGAATACCAGCATGGACACAGCCATCACGATCCCCATCAGCGGTACATTTCTCAGGTTGAACAGGGCCAGCAGCTTCTGAACCATGGGGAAGGCAAAGCCAAGATGCAGCGCGGCGGTCACCAAGGGCAGGAAGAATACGGTCATCATCTGGGAGTTGATGCTCTTGCGGATGTCCTGCCGGGTCATGCCCACCTTCTGCATGATCTCGAAACGGGATTGATCCTCATACCCTTCGGAAACCTGTTTGTAGTAGATGATGAGAACCGTAGCCAGCAGAAAGACGATGGACAGAAGAATCCCCAGGAAGAAAATGCCGCCGTAGGTACCGTAAAAGTCCTCCCGTTCCTCCTCCCGGCACTCGGTAGAGCTGGCGTAGAATCCGCCTTCGCCGGAAATGTCCATATCCCGAATCCGCTGGCGGATGGCATCGCCCAGAGCGATTTTCTCGGCTCCCGGCTGGTCGGTATCAAAGATGTAGGACAGCCTTGACCGGCAGTAAAACTCTGCGTAATCTTCTCCCAGCTCGGCACTCAGAACATCGATGACAGGCTCCAGCTCCGCAACCACAATATACACAGAAGGAATCACATCCATGGCGGCGTCACCGCTGTCCATGATATCGTCCACCTGCTTTTTGACCTGCCAGCAGGTGCCGCCGTCCATGGAAATGACGGGATCGTCATAGCTGCGGCGGATGCAATGGAGCAGTACCTGATTACTTTCCAGGGTTTCGGAGGTTCCCATACAGCGGTTGTAGTCCGCCAAGGGAACAAATATCAAATTGCATACATAGTCATAGGTAGCCGTGGAAAATCTTTCCACCTCATTCGGATTCACGGTCAGCCTGCCGTCCCGGAGCAGCCCGGTAACGGCGGTGCGGCGGTAGAATTGCTCATTTTGGGGTGTAACGCCGAAGTCGTCCATAATGGCATGAATCTCATGGAGGAGCTTTTCCGCTTTTTCCTCCGAGTAGCCCCGTTCATCGTCATAAGCAAGATAGTCCACAGTTACGCAAATATCCTTGGGGAATCTGGTGCGCAGACTATCCTCTGTTCCGAAATACAGGCTGGCGGAGCCAAGCATCATCACCAGCACCATGGTGGACAAAATGCAGATGGAGGCAAGGCCCGCGCCGTTGCGCTTCATTCGGTAGGCCATGGAAGCCACCGGGACAAAGTGGTTCTTTTGATAATAGAATTTCTTGTTTTTCTGCAGCAGCCTGCACAGCATGACGGAGCCGGAAATAAAAATCAGATAGGTAGCCACAATGACCATGGCAACGGCGATAAAAAACAGGCTCAGCGCCATCAGCGGGCTTGTTATGGACACGGCAATGTAATATGCCCCGGCCAGCAGCACAATGCCGCCAATGCCCAGCAGATAATTGGCCTTGGGGGGCTTTTCTCCCACGCTCTCGCTACGCAGCAGGGAAACGGCGCTCATACGCCAAAGCTGGGCGAGACTCTTCAGAAAAATCAAGGCGAAAATAGGGACAAAAATCAAAAATGTATCCCAAACCGCTTCCCGGCTGACGGTAAATGCATAAGTGACTTCTCCGCCCAGAATGCGGGTCAGGCAAAGCTCTGCCAGCTTGGAAAGGGCGATACCGCCCAGCAGGCCAAAGGCCATGGACACCGCAAACAGAATCAAAGTTTCCCACAGGAGCATCCTGCTCAGATTCCGCTTGCCCATGCCCAAAATGTTGTAAAGGCCGAACTCTTTTCTCCTGCGGCGCATCAGGAAGGAATTGGTATAGAACAGGAAAATCAGGGCAAACAGCGCCACGATCCAAGTACCAAACCCCAGCATCTGAGCCGCGGTTCTTCCGCCCGCCATGTGCTTCAGCACCCGCATGGCAGCCAGATAGTGAATAATGTAAAACATCATCACCATGCCTACGCAGGTGAGAATATAGGGAAAATACAGCCGCTTGTTTTTGCGGATGCCGTCCAGAGCCAGACGGGGGTAGAAAGCAAATTTCATGCCCGGTCACCACCTGTCGCCAGCACGGTCAGGGTATCGGAGATTTTCTGATACAACTGCTCGTTGGTGGAGCTGCCCCGGTAAATCTGGTGGAACACTTCGCCGTCCTTGATAAAAAGCACCCGGTTTGCGTGGCTGGCTGCTTTGACGGAGTGGGTCACCATCAGAACCGTGTGACCTGCCCGGTTGATTTCCCCAAACAGCCCCAGCAGCTCGTCGGTGGCTTTGGAATCCAGCGCCCCGGTGGGCTCGTCTGCCAGCACCAGCTTAGGATTTGTGATGATGGCCCGGGCAACGGCGGCGCGCTGCTTCTGACCGCCGGAGACCTCGTAGGGATACTTCTTCAAAAGGTCTGTAATGCCAAGCTGGGCGGCAATGGGCATCAGGCGCTCTGCCATCTGCTTATGGGGTCTTCCTGCCAGCACAAGGGGCAGATAGATATTGTCCTCAATGGTAAAGGTATCCAGCAGATTGAACTCCTGAAACACGAAGCCCAGATTGTCCCTTCGGAAAGCGGCGATTTGACTTTCCCTGACCTTGGAAAGGTCTTGCCCGTCCAGCACAACTTTTCCCGCGGTGGGCTTGTCCAGCGCTGCCAGAATGTTCAGCAGGGTCGTCTTGCCGGAGCCGCTTTCGCCCATAATGGCTACATATTCTCCGTTTTCCACGGTGAAGTTCACATTTTTCAGCGCCGTCACCTGATTCCCGCCGAAGCGGGAGGTATAGACCTTTTGCAGGCCCGTTACTTCCAGTATGCTCATACAAAAATCCTCCTTTGGAATTTCTGTACCCATTATAACCAGCAGGGAGAATTGATGCCTTGGGATTGGCTTACAATTCTCCCTGCAATTCTTACATTTTTGTTAGGGAAGCTCTGATGAAATCGGCAAGAGCTGGGGGCAGAAGATTTTGGCTCAGCCGAAAGTTCTAAAAATGGAGGAATACTTTGTGTATTTCCCATTTTTAGAACTGAACGGATGTGGCAAAAGATTCGCCCTCCAGCCGCAGGCGATTTATTCAGAGCTTCCTTAGATTCATTCCACTTCCAGCGTTTTCTGGTTCAAATCAATGCGGATGACCGTTCCCTCGCCGGGGACGGAGGCGGCGGAAATGGTATGCCCCAGATTTTTGCAGACACGCCTGCATAAATACAGCCCAATGCCGCTGGCTTTTTGATTGCTGCGGCCATTGAACCCGGTATATCCCTTTTCAAAGACGCGGGGAAGATCCTCAGGAGAGATGCCGATGCCCGTATCCCGGACGCACAGCGTTTTCGGGGCCTCTAAATAGATGTGGATGCTGCCGCTGGGGGTGTATTTCAAGGCGTTGGATACTACCTGCTCCACTACAAAGGAAAGCCACTTTTCATCGGTAATAACCTTGGCATCTATGGGGTCATAGATGAGCTTCAGCTTCCGGGAGATAAACTCTCCGGCAAACTTGCGGACGGCCTGCCGGACAATGGCATCCAAGTCGTGCTCCCGGATGACATAGTCCGTGGAGTCGGAATCCAGCCGAAGAAAGGTCAAAACCATTTCCACATACTGCTCGATTCGTGTCAAATCGGAGGAAAGCTGCCGGGATAAAGGCGTGTCCTCGTTTTGCAGGTTCAGCCGCATGGAGGCAATGGGGGTTTTGATTTGGTGCGCCCAGAGGGTATAGTAGTCCATCATCTCCTGATAGCGGATATTCAGATTGCTGAGAATCCCCCGATGCTCTTGGGAAAGCAGGCGGATGATGGTTTGATAATCCCCATCCAAAATGCCATCGGCATCCGGGAGCGTCATCGTAACCGCGTCCGTCATGCTTTGGATGGCGCGCAGCGTTCTGTGCCGCTGGGATACCTTGCGGAAGTCCAGAAGCAGCACCATCAGGCCAATGGCGGCACACAGACTCAGAGGATACAGCACCGCTGCCGTGGGCAGCCGGTACAGGGCAAACACCACAATTTCCATGGCGGCGAACAGTACAAACAGGCCGATAAGCTTCCACCGCTGTTTCAGATAAAGAAAAAATGTCATTTTCATTTGATGATATATCCCACACCGAATTTGGTTTCAATAAAATCCGTCAGCCCGGCGGCCTCCAGCTTCTTCCGCAGACGGCCCACATTGACAGACAGGGTATTTTCGTCCACAAAGCTGTCCGTCTGCCACAGCTTTTCCATCAGCCGTTCCCGGCTGACAACCTTACCCTTGTTTTCCATCAGGGTTAGAAGAATGCGGTATTCATTCTTGCTCAGAGGAATTTCAGCGCCCTGATAAGAGAGGGTATTGTCCGCTGTGTTCAGCATGGCACCTTTGTGCTGCAAAAGGGTGACGGCACCGGTAAAGTCATAAGTCCGGCGCAGAAGGGCGTTGACCTTCGCCATGAGAACGCTGCCGTCAAAGGGCTTGGCGATGAAGTCATCCGCGCCCAGATTCATTGCCATGATGATATTCATATTATCGGATGTGGAGGAAATAAAAATGATGGGCACCTTGGATACCTGCCGAATCCGGCTGCACCAATGGTAGCCATTGAAGAAGGGCAGGGCAATATCCAGCAAAACCAGATGGGGGTCAAAGGCGGAAAACTCCTCCATCACATTGCGGAAGTTCTGAACGCACAGCACCTGCAATTCCCACATTTGCGCCTGAACCTGGATTGCCTGCGCAATCCCTTTGTCATCTTCAACGATCAAAATACGGTACATATTCTCACCACCTCAAGCTATGGTATCATATTTGGCGAGGATTATCAATCGTTGTGTTCTCCGGCTGGATGGGAACTATGTATTTTTTACGGCTATGGTATCCCTGTCTTTGGTCTTGACAAATAAATGAAGAACAGGGATAATATAGCATGTATGTTATTTGAACGCTTAAGCTGGAGGCGAGTGAAAAATGGCCATTTTCCCATTAGGGGCTATCGTGAAAAACCGAAGAGAGGAACTCAATCTGACACAGGAAGAGTTAGCGGATGGGATATGCTCTGTGCCTACACTATCCCGAATTGAGAACGGAGAGCGTATTCCAACCAAGGGAATCTACGAAATGCTCATGCAGCGGCTTGGTTATTCAGAGATGTCGCTGGACTTTTTTACAAACAGAAAAGAGTTCACCCTGTATAATCTAAAGTTCAAGATGAGGCAGGCATATGTCTTTGGAGATTCTGACTTAGCAAAGGGTTACTTAGCGGATTTTATGAACCTATGTAACATGGAATCTCCAATGGACAGTCAATTTATGCAGCTTTATGATGTGCTGCTGTACGAGGACAAGTATACTCTCAATGAAAGACTTACCAAGCTTGAGCAGGCGTTAAACCTCACCTGCACAAAATACGCGCAAGGCAAGTATCCCAAAGTTTTAACTTACGAAGAAATCATTTTGCTGAATAACATTGCGGTATGCTATGCCGAGGGCGGGAATCAAAATACAGCAATCGCCATTTTAACAATGTTAAAAGACTACTATTCATCGAAAGTTATCAATATGGAAGAAGCTTTGCGAACCCAGCCCATGGTGCTCTACAATCTTTCCAAGTACCTTGGGGAGAGTGGAAATTACGATGAATGTATTGATGTGTGCGACTTGGGTATTGGCATCGCAAGGAAAACCGGTCGTTGCTTGTCTCTTCACCAAACTATGTATAATAAAGCATGGGCCCTGCTCAAGAGAGGCGGCATAGGCGATGGGGAGATTGCCCAAAAAACCTTGGAAAGTGCCATAGCCTTGGCTGATGCATTGGGATATCAGGCTGACTGCGGGTTTATGAAAGAATTCTATCATAGAACCTTCTCGGCGGCAGAATCAGAATGACACCTTTTGCGGCGGCAAATCACACACGCTTACCGGATGCTTTATATGGGCAGCATTTTTGGCGCAAGGAACGGCTGTGCTTCGCGGAGCGGCGGCAGCAATGCGGCAAAAGATTTTGAAAAGTGTCTTTTTATCCATGATATCATTCTCCTTTTTTCGGCTATCCTTATATTTCCCAAAGTTGCAAGAAACTGACATATTCCATACATTTTTTGCGGTTGGGGAAAAACTGTACAAAGTAAGCGCCAAATCCAGAAAAAAACCATGTCGTGTACGGAAAAAAAGATTTTCCGTATTCGACATGGTTTTTGTTCATATTTAGATGTAATATTAGTTTTATGCCAATCGGATTTCCTCAGCAAAGCGTTAAATTGAAATTTACCACCGCACAATAATAATGTGCGTAGGGGCCGATGCCCACATCGGCCCTTTGGGGTGTTACGAGTTCACCGCAGTTTTGTAGAAGCATTGTTCTGCTTCCTGCGGGGCGATGTGGGCATCGCCCCCTACATTCACCCAATCCACACCCCCGATATATTCTGATTTATCGGGTTGTTGATGAAAACCGATTAGCAGATAGGTTTTTATGTGCAGTCTAACAGCAGTTCCCCCTATCCAGAAAGGAGAAATATAAAAACTGGTTCGTTATTATTTTTCCAATTACGGCATGGAAAGCTTAAAGGCAATAATGTAATATAAAAATGGGTTTTTACAAGCCCCTGATTGAATCGCGCTGCAAACTTGATTTTTCCCATACTTTATTGTATAATCACCTGATATTGGTCTAATTGCGCCCTTTTGCGAAATCCGCTGGCTTGCATGACAGACGGATAAAAGGTGAAAGTGATGGAGACGGAGTCGTTTCCAATCAGCCCAATCGCATATACAGCCGTTCCCATGAAGGTGGGAACAAGTCACCGTATCTATGCGGCTTGCATGGATGGCCCGAGAAGGATCCGGGCCTTTGTGCCCTTAAGACGGATGCAAGCCGATACCGGATGATGCGCGGTATATATGGGCAATGCTGAGATAAACAAAAGAGGAGCAAAGCAATGCAAGAGAAAAAACGGTTAGACCGTAAAACAAAGAGTGTTATGCGCAGCACCGCTGCGGTTATTGAGACGCTGGTATTATCAGTAGTCTACTACATAGCGTGGAGACTTCTGTATGCAGAGCGTTACTTTCTTTATCTTTTCGAGTTTAGAGGGAAATATGTGCTGGCGGGTGTGTACGCCGTGTTGGCGGTTCTGTTTATTAACAATATGGACGGCTTTCAGGTGGGAAACCTGCGCCGGCTGGATTTGGCGTTAGCACAATGGATCGGTATGATCATAACGAATTTCATTACCTATTTCCAGCTTTGCCTGATTGCCAACGGAATGATTTCCCCTTGGCCGATGCTGATGATTACGGCCATAGATGTGGTAATCTGCGTAGTGTGTGTTTTCCTGTTTGCACGAATATACAATCGCCTGTATGCCCCCTACAACATGATAATGATCTATGGCAACGATCGGGCTGTGACCATGAAGATTAAAATGGACAAGCGGCGTGAGAAATACCGGGTGGACAAGCTGATGGCTGCCAACCAAGGCTTCGAAGCTGTCTGCCGGGAGATTGTGAAGTACGATGCTGTTGTCATCAATGATGTTCAGGCCCAGATGCGCAATGATCTTCTCAAGTTCTGCTACAAGCATGAGCTGCGTACCTATGTGATTCCCAAGGTTTCGGATTTGATTATCCGGGAGTCTTCGCCGGTTACCGCCTTGGATACCCCTATGCTGGTAGTCAACGGAAACGGTTTGTCCATAGAGCAGCGCTTCCTGAAGCGGGCAATGGATATCCTTATCTCGCTGATAGGAACCATCGTTGCTTCTCCCATTATGGCAATCGTAGCCGTTGCCATCAAATGCGAGGATGGCGGCCCGGTATTCTTCAAGCAGAAGCGGGTAACGCTGGGCGGCCGGGAATTTAACACGCTCAAGTTTAGAAGCATGATTGTCAACGCGGAAGAGCAAACCGGGGCAGTGCTTGCCGCGGAAAACGATTCCAGAATTACGAAAGTCGGCCGCTTTATTCGCGCTACCAGACTGGATGAGATTCCCCAGCTTTTGAATATTCTCAAGGGCGATATGAGCGTGGTAGGCCCCCGCCCGGAAAGAAAAGTATTTATTGAAGAGTATTGCAAGGAAATGCCGGAGTTTGCTTACCGTACAAAGGTTAAGGCCGGCTTAACCGGCTATGCCCAGATTTACGGCAAGTATAACACCTCACCCTACGACAAGCTGCGTCTGGATATGATGTACATCTCCAACTACTCCCTGTTTTTGGACATTAAGCTGATCCTGACTACGGTGCGGATTTTGTTCAGCAAAGAAAGCACGGAGGGGATAGATGTTGCTCAGGAGAATCAGAAGAAGGCAGAGGATCTGCTGGAGCAGCTCCATAACGAGCAGGAGGACCAGTTGGTCGGTGCCGGAAAATAACAAAGAGCAATCATCAGGAAAGGAATGAAGGAAATGACCCAGGGATTGGTATCCATTATTACGCCTTGCTATAACGGCGCGAAATATATTTCCCAAACCATAGAATCCGTGCTGAATCAGACCTATTCTCAGTGGGAAATGATTATCATTGATGACGGCTCCAGGGACAATTCCGCGGAGATTGTGGGAAGCTTTCTGGAAAAGGAGGAACGCATCCGGTTCCTTCAGCAGCCCAACGCCGGCTCTGCAGCCGCCCGTAACAATGGTATTTGCCATGCCCGGGGTCAGTACATTGCTTTGCTGGATGCCGACGATCTATGGGAGCCTGAGTTTTTGGAGGAGCAGATTCGGTTTATGAAGGAGAAAAACGCCGTATGCGTCTATTCCTCCTACCGCTGCATTGACGAAAATTCCGAAGAAATCCTCAGCCCTGTCCGGTGCAAGAGCATGATTACCACGAAAGACATGATGGTAACCAATTACATCGGCTGCCTGACCGGCTTGTATGACTGCAGCAAGCATGGCAAGATTTTTCTGCGTGAGGAGCTGAAAAGCCTTCGGGATGACTATGCTTATTGGCTGGATGTGGTAAAGACAGAGGGGGTTGCTTACGGCAACCCGAAGCTTTTGGCCAGATACCGTGTGCTGAAAACCTCTACCACAGGCAACAAGAAAAAGCTGATTAAGAAGCAATACCAGTTCTACCGTGAATATTTGAACCTTGGCGTTGTGAAGAGCAGTATCAATTTGGCCCGCTGGGGTCTGATGGGATTGAAGAAATACAAAGGAATTTGAAAATGAAGTTTTCGATTGTAGTTCCCGTATATGGTGTGGAAAAATACTTGGGGGAATGTGTGAAATCCCTTCTTGCCCAGACTTATACCGACTATGAAGTGATTCTGGTGGACGACTGTTCACCGGATAACTGTCCTGCTATGTGCGATGAATTTTCCCGGCAGGATTCCAGAGTCAGGGTCATTCACCATGAAGTGAATCGGGGGCTGGGAATGTCCCGCAATACCGGCATGGCCGCGGCCAAAGGCGAGTACATTCTGTTCGTGGATTCGGACGATTTCATTCGCGCCGAAACGCTGGAAGAATGTAATGACCATTTGGCTTCGGGTACGGATTTGGTGGTATTTGGTTTTACCAATGTGCATCAGGATGCGCAGGGAGCTACTACCCGGACAGAAGAACTGACCGCCCCGGCTATGACTGCCTTGTGCCCGGAAGAAAACGGGGAAGCCTTTATCCGCCTGAACCGCGCCAGAATTTTTCCCTTTGCCTGGAATAAAATCTATCGCCGGGAATTTCTGGAGTCCTTTGGCGCTGCCTTTGAAAAAACAAAGCTGATTGAAGACTTTTTGTTTAATATTCAAGTGTTTTCCAAAGCAAAGCGCATTGACATTTTGGAAAAGCCCCTCTATTTTTACCGCAAGCCGGCGCACGAAACCTTAGCAAGCAAGTATGCGCCGGAATTTTTCGACTTGTGCAAGCGCAAATACTTGCTGGAAAAGCAGTTTTTGCAGGATTGCGGCGCCGACACGGCGGAAAATCAGCAGGTTATTTTCTCCTCTTATATCAAGCACTTTATCTCTGCGGCCATCCGCAATCGCAGCGCTGCTGCAAATTTGTGCGATTCCCAGCAGATTGATTGTATTGCGCAGATGCTTTCTGACCCGGTTACCCGGGAAGTTCTGAGCCTGTATACACCGGATAGCATGAAGATGAAGGTAATTGCGTTTGCCATGCGTCATGGAATGGCACGAAGCTGCGCTTTTGTGGCTATGTGTGCGGATTTTGCCAAAACACATTTTTCCGCCCTCTTTATGAAAATATCATGAGGTGATTCTTTATGACAAGGGCATATAATATTGTACGGAAATGGTATATTTCGGTGCTTTTGATTTATTTATCTGCTCGGAATGTTCCGTTTCTGAGTAATGTTGTAGCCAGCGGCCTCTGGACAATGGGCGCTTTTGGGATAGGTGTCCTTCTGGCGCTTTACCCGATTTTTAGAAATCCCAAATGTCTGGCCGCGCCTCAGATTGACTTTATGCTGTTGTTTTTCCTGGCAACATGCTTGTCCTGCCTTCTGAACGCCGGATATGGCTACGCAGAGAATATCAAGGTTCTTGCCATGATGGTTCTGTTTTTCCTGTTTTGGTTCCCCTTGGGCGCAGACGAGAAGGAACGGGACGGCCTGATGCGGCACATTGCGGCAACGCTGAGCTGCATTTGGTTTGTCCTTTGTGTTCTGTCGGTGGGAATGTTCCTGTTTGCCATCGACTATGAAATTGTAGGCGGTGTATGGGGCAAAACCAATCAGGGCTTCAGCTTCCACTATATGCGTCTTTGGGGCGTGTTCCATGACCCCAACTACGCCGGAGCAGGATGCATCGCTGCCATTTTCGCCTGCCTGTATCTGCGTGGGACGATCAAGAAAACATGGGTTTCCGTAGCTTGCTGGGTCAATATTGCATTCCAGTTGATTTATATTGGCCTGTCCGGTTCCCGCTCCACGCTCATTGCCCTGTTGTGCGCAATGGCGGTTTATCTTCCCTATCAGTTGGCGGGAGGAAAGGGCGAAAAAAGCACATGGAAAGACAAGGGGCGTAAAGCCGCTGTCAGCGTAATCGGTGTTGCCTGCTGCTATGCGCTTATACAGCTATCCTGCTATGTCATGCCCTATGCGCAAAATATGTGCGGAGACCTACCCAGAGGCGTGGTAAACAGCGTATGCCAGTCCTACAATTCCATGTATAAGTGGTCTGATACAGAGTTCCTTTCTCAAAAGACTTTGGCAAGTGAGCAGGAAACGCCTTCCAACGCGAACCCTCCCGTTATCGACCGTACAGATGGGAAGAAGCCTGAAAACGATATTTCCAACGGGCGCTTTATGCGCTGGTCTGATATGATTCAGATTTTCAAGAGCTCTCCTGTTTATGGCACCTCCCCCAAGAATCTGGTGCCTTTCGCCAGAGACCACAATCCGGATACGCTGATGGCGAAGTTTAGAATCGCCGGCCACAACAGCTATTTGGAAGTGCTTACCTCCACCGGTTTAATTGGCACCGTGGCGATGCTTATGCTGATGATGAGCATTTTGATTCCCATTATCAAGAAGTATTTCCTGTTTGATAAGGATCAGACCTTTATTTTGGCGGCAATGATTTGTCTTGAGCAAGCTTTGGTGGGAATATTCATTTCCGATTTGTTCTTCCTGTTCTCCATTGGCTCCAACTTGCTCTGGATGAGCGTGGGCATGGCAGTTCATTGCGCTCCTGAAAGCAAGCGGGTGAGCTGTGTTTACCGGGTGCTTTCCAAGGTATCCAAAATGTATAAGGGGATTCGTCATGGATAAGCCGAAAAGAGTCTTGGTCGTTGGTCTGAAGGACCCTGCCGGCGGCGTAGAAGCTGCCGTAATGAACTATATTCGCAGCTTTGACCACCGGAAGGTGGTATGTGATGTTGCTGTTTTTGCTGACGACTTCTCCATGCGTTCTGAAATCGAGGCAATGGGGGGTAAGGTGCTCCCCATTCCCAGCCGGAGAAAGGATTTCTCCGGCTACCGGGCGGCAATTCATCGGATTTTTGAAGAGAATCCATACAGCGCGCTCTGGTGCAACTTTTCCGGGCTGACCAATCTGGACATTCCGGCCCTTGCCAAAAAAGCAGGGGTTTCTACTGTGATTGCCCATTCCCATACTGCGGCGCTTGCCTGGGGCAGCCCTGTCATGAAGTATGTGGTTCACGCCCTGCACTATTACAATAAGCGCAAAGTTGGCAGGTATTTTACGGATTTCTGGGGCTGTTCCAGAGCATCGGCGGTCTTTATGTTTGGAACAACCTATGGCAGCAAAGCCAAAATTATCCCCAACGCCATCGATACCCGCCGTTTCCTCCAAAACCAAAGGGTAAGGGAAGAAATCCGCGCCGCTTTTGGCATTGAAAAAGACGAACTTGTGATTGGCCATGTAGGGAGAATGTGTACAGCGAAAAACCAGATTTTCCTGCTGGATGCTTTTCGGGCATTTTCCGCTAAAAACCAAAAAGCCAAGCTGCTGTTCGTGGGCGATGGCGAGCTGAAAGAATCCGTTTGCGCCCATGCATCTGAAATTGGAATGGAACAAAAGGTTATTTTCACCGGAGCGCGCACGGATGTGGATCGTCTGCTTTGGGCGATGGATGTATTCTTTTTGCCCTCTGTTACAGAGGGCTTCCCGGTTACCCTGGTAGAAGCGCAGGCCGCTTCGCTTCCTTGCGTGGTTTCCTCAGAGGCTGTGCTGCGGGAAACCGATTTGACCGGTCACATGCATTTTGTTTCTCTGAGGGAGGATCTGTCTGCATGGGTTTGCGCTCTGGAAGCAGCCGCTTGTGACAGGTATTCGGACGGAAACGAGACGGTTGCTGCCTCCCAGTACGATATCCGGCGGGCATCCGCTCAGATAATAGACTATTTGATTTAGGGGTAAGTATGAAAATCGGTATTGTTACATTTCCCCGCGCAATTAACTACGGAACATCTCTGCAGGCAGTTGCGCTGCGCAAAGTGCTGATTCAGGGAGGAAATGAAGTCGCGTTCTGTGAGCATGCCTGCCAGTGCATAGATGCCAGCAACGCTTTGTTTGATATCAAACAGGTGACGGATATGAAATACACCGTTGCCCACCTGTGCAATCTGCCTGCCGCATGGAAAAGAAAGCGGGCTTTTCAAGATTTTTGGAAGCGTTGGTTCCAATTCAGCGCGCAGCCGCTGGACACTTTTGATGCAGTAGTAACCGGAAGCGATCAGGTCTGGAATTATCATTTGACCGACAGCGATATGTTCTATTATCTGGACTTCAAGAAGAGCCATGCCAAAAAGGTTGCTTACGCAGCCAGCTTCGGTCTGTCCGGCATACCTCAGGAGCAATACAGCACCCTGCGGCCATTGCTGGAGGACTTTGATTATCTGTCTGTGCGGGAAGAGACTGCCACAGAGATTGTCAGGGATATTTGCGGCCGGGATATTGCCTGTACCGTATTGGACCCTACGCTGCTTCTGAACAAAGCGCAGTGGGCAGAAATGTCCGACCTTTCCATTCAGGATAAGGGATATATTTTTGTATATACGGTATTCAACAGCAACACTTTGTGGGATTTTGCCCAGCAGCTTTCTAAAAAAACAGGGCTGCCCATCAAAACCGTAGGCTACTCCCGCTTCCACCGGCATGATGCCCAGTATTCTCTTACGGCAGGACCTGCACAATGGCTGAGCTATATGCTGGGGGCAGACTATGTTGTTACCAACTCTTTCCACGGCATGGCTTTTTCCGTGAACTTTCAGAAGAATTTTTACTATGAGCTTCCTCCGTCATCCTCCGGCGTAGGCTCCAGACTGGCGGACATGGCGAAAAAATACGGTCTGCAAGAGCGGGAAATCGGGAAAGCCACCCCGGAAGCTTCCATTGACTGGGAAAATGTAGCCCTGGCGCTGGAGGAGGACCGCCACAGTTCTATGGCATTTGTGCAATCTTTCATTCAAAAATAACGGAAGGAAATCTACTTTGGCAAACAGAAATGAAACCCTGGTAAAAAACACCCTGCTTTTTGCAGTCGGTAATTTAGGTTCCAAGCTGCTTCAGATTATTTTGGTGCCTTTCTATACCCGGTATATGGCAGAGGCAGAGTTTGGCACTACAGACCTTCTGCAGGCGGTGGTGTCGCTGCTGCTGCCTGTTTTTTCCATGACCATTTACGAAGCGGTGTTCCGCTACGCAATGGAAAAGGATTATGATAAATCCACAGTATTGTCCACCGGATTTGTTATGAATACGCTGGGTATGGTCGTGCTGTGTATCTGCGGTGTGCTGGTTTCCGGTAGGATGCCAAAGGCTTATGTTTGGCTGGTGATTGGAAATACAGTTGCCAACTCTTTCAGAACCCTCTATTCCCAGTATGCCCGTTCCGTCAATCGGGTGCGGCTTTTTACTCTGGATAATGTTCTGATAACGCTGCTGGTGTTGGTTCTGAATATTTTCTTCATAGCGGTTATGCACTTGGGCATTACAGGATATATGCTTGGCTATATTCTGGCAAACCTGCTTTCCCTCCTGTTTTTGGTACTGATGCTGGGGAAAGAAGGGAAAATCCGCCTCCATTCCATCCGGCGGGCTACCACAAAGGAAATGCTGCGCTTTTCCATCCCCCTGATTCCCAATGCGATCTGCTGGTGGCTGGGCAGCTTTACGGACCGCGTAATGATTGTGGCCATGATCAGCACATCCGCGAACGGCCTTTACGCGGCAGCCCATAAGATTCCCAGCTTGCTATCCATGGTGGTATCCATCTTCTTCCAGGCATGGCAAATCTCTGCCAATACGGAGTTTCAGAAAAAAGACATCGCTTCTTTTTATTCCTCAATTTTTGAGCAAATCAGCGCCTGTATTTTCCTGCTGGCATCCTTGCTGATTGGCTTTAGCCAGATAATTAACTCTGTTTTTCTGGGCGCAAGCTATGAAAGCGCCTGGGTGTATATGCCGCCGCTGATTCTGTCCATGACCTTCTTCTCCTTTGGGCAGTTCTTAGGCTCGATTTACACAGCCAACAAAAAGACCACAATGGCAATGGTCACCAATCTGACGGCGGTTGTTATCAATGTCATTTTGAATTTCTTTTTGATTCGCGGCTTTGGCACCATCGGTGCCGCTGTTGCTACGGCTGCCGCCTACTTTGTGCTTTGGATTGTGCGGATGGTGAATACAAGAAAAATCGTTCCCATCCGGTATCGTTACAAGCCTTTGGTGTTCTCTTGCGTGATCGTAATTTCTCAGGCGATTGTAGTATGCTTGAACCTTGGCCCGTTGTACACCTGCGGCGTTTCCTTACTGGGTGCGGGGGTCATTGCGCTGCTTTACCGGAAGACCTATCTTTCCCTAGCCGTTTTTGGCGGAAAAATGCTCAAAAAACTTCTGGGTAGGAGTTGACACCATGACAAAATTATTCAATTCTTTTGAAGATTGCTGCGGTTGTTCGGCGTGCGCGGATGTTTGCCCCAAGAACGCAATTCAAATGAAGAGCTTGGATGGCTTTCTATATCCCCAAGTGGATGCGCGTTTATGCGTAGAATGCGGCTTGTGCGAAAAGGTTTGCCCTTTCAAAAAAGAAAAGAAGCAGGGCTCTAACTGGATCCAAGCCTATGCCCTGCAGGCGTTGGATAAGGATGTTCTTATGGCATCTTCCTCCGGCGGCGCTTTTACCCTGCTGTCCGATGAAGTGCTGGAGCAGGGGGGCGTGGTTTACGGCGCTTCCTACGACGGGGCAATGGTTGTTACCCATCACCGGGCGGAAACGAAAAACCAACGCAACGCCATGAGAGGCTCCAAGTACATCCAAAGCGATGCAACCGGCATTTACAGACAGGTTCGGGAAGACTTGCAGTCAGGCAGAAAGGTGCTTTTTTCCGGCACGCCGTGCCAAGTGGCAGGGCTGAAGGCTTTTCTGGGTCGGGATTGTGAAAATCTAATCTGTGTGGATATCCTCTGCCACGGTGTTCCAAACCCAAAACTTTGGCAGGATTTTGTAAGCCATCTTGAAAAGCTGTATGGGAAAAAACTCAAGGATTATTCTTTCCGGGATAAAACCGTTAGCTGGAAACAGTATTCTGCCAAGCTGACCTTTGAAGATGGCAGCGTAGAGGGCAACAATCCTCTTACCGGCAGCTACATAGAGCTGTTCCGCTATGATGTTTGTTTACGCCCGGCCTGTACCCGGTGTCCCTATACCGGCACAAATCGGGAAGGGGACATTACCATTGGCGACTTTTGGGGCGTAGAAAAGGCGCTGCCGGAAGTGGATACTGCCGGAGGCATCTCCGCGGTAATGGTTCGCTCCCGCAAAGGTATGGAGCTGATGAACCGTGTAAAGCCCCGGGCACGGCTGTGGGAGTGTCAGGAGGCTCAGATCGCGGCAGGGCAGCCCAATATGAGCAGACCCTCCCAGCTTTCAAACAAAGCAGAAGCATTTCAGGCGGATTGGAAGACCGGGAATTTTGAAAAAGTGCTGAAAAAATATACTCGCGTGGGTATCAGAAGGCGAATCAAAGATTTTATCAAATCTCTTTGAAATTGGAAAACGAGGGGGAAACTATGGCTCAATATGATTATCTGATTGTAGGCGCAGGTCTGTACGGCGCCGTCTGCGCCCAGCAGCTCCGCGCTGCCGGAAAATCTGTCCTTGTGATTGACAAGCGCTCCCATATTGCAGGCAATGTCTATACCCGGCAGATGGAAGGTATCCAGGTTCATATCTACGGTGCCCATATTTTCCATACCAACAATGCTGAGGTTTGGAATTATGTAAACCAATTTGCGGAGTTCAACCGCTTCACCAATTCTCCCGTAGCCAATTACAAAGGGGAGCTGTACTCGCTGCCCTTCAATATGTACACCTTCAACAAGATGTGGGGGGTGGTGACACCTCAGGAGGCTATGGCAAAGATTCAGGAGCAGAAGCAGCAGGTCGGCATCACCGAGCCTCGGAATCTGGAGGAGCAGGCCATTTCTCTGGTGGGTACTGACATCTACGAGAAGCTGGTCAAGGGCTATACCGAGAAGCAATGGGGCAGGGACTGCAAGGAGCTTCCCGCTTTCATTATCAAGCGGCTGCCTGTTCGCTTTACCTTTGACAATAACTACTTTAACGCTCTGTATCAGGGGATCCCCATGGGCGGCTATACCAAGATGGTTGCTCGTATGCTGGAGGGCATTGAGGTTCGCCTGAATGAGGACTACTTGGCAAACAAGGCGCTTTGGGATGCCATGGCGGATAGGGTTATCTATACAGGCCCCATCGATGCTTACTTTGGCTTCTGCTTGGGCAATCTGGAGTATCGCTCTGTCCGGTTTGAGACGGAAGTGCTGGATATGCCCAATTTTCAGGGCAACGCCGCCGTGAACTATAC
The DNA here is from genome assembly GCA_051867135.1 of Faecousia sp. GTDB lineage: Bacteria > Bacillota > Clostridia > Oscillospirales > Oscillospiraceae > Faecousia. Next base: position 31,229 of record JBJDYH010000058.1, read on the forward strand.
CGACCGTGAGACTCCTTGGACCCGGATTATCGAGCATAAATGGTTCGAGTTTGGCACCCAGCCCAAGACCGTTATCAGCCGGGAGTACAGCTCCGAGTGGAAGCCCGGGGATGAGCCTTACTATCCCGTCAACGACGAAAAGAACAGCGCCCTGTACCGGCAGTATCAGGCTATGGCAGCCAAGGAAGAAAAGGTTATCTTCGGCGGCCGTCTGGGCGAGTACAAATACTACGATATGGATGCCGTTATCGCTGCCGCTCTGGATCGCTGCGGCAAAGAGCTGAATGAATGCTAACAGACTGCAAATAGCCCACGCTCTTTTGAAGCGTGGGCTATTTTGATTGGGCTTTATTGGATAAGCAGGGCTTTGAGAACGGCGACACAGCCGTCGATGCCGATGGCAGCGGTATCGAGAACAAGGTCATAATTGCGGCTGTCCTCCCACTTTCGCCCGGTGTTGGCGTTGTAGTAGTTGGCCCGCTTCCGGTCATAGCGTTTTTGAGTGCCGGCTGCCGATTGCTCCGGAATGCCGTATTCCTCCTGAATGCGCTGCTTTTTCTGGGCATCATCGGAGCAGCGGATGAAGACTCGGAGGATTCCCGGCTGGAGCTTCAACGCCTCTGCGGCGCAATGCCCCAAAAAGATTGCGGGGCCTCGTTTGGCCATGTCCTGAATGACGGCTTGCTCCGCGACAAAGATATGTCCCTCCGTGCTGAGCAAATCCATTTTTCCGGTGCCTGCCTGGGCCATTACATATATGGAGTAGAGGAAACTGTTGGTTACGCTTTCTTCGTAGTGCTGAATTTGGTTGATAGAGAGCTGATACTTTTTGGAGACTTCCTCCAGTATTTCCTGCCCATAGCAAGGCACGCCTGTTTCTTCGGACAGTCGGCGGGCAATGGTTGTGCCGCCGCTGCCATATTCCCGCTCAATGGTAATATATCTGGTGCGCATAGTTAGCCTCCTCTTTATGATGCCTGGTCGAACTGGCTGTTGTACAGGCCTGCGTAGAAACCGCCCTTTGCCAGCAATTCTTCATGGACGCCGCTTTCAATGATATCGCCGTTTTTCATAACAAGGATGAGGTCTGCGTTCTTAATGGTGGACAGACGGTGGGCAATGACAAAGGAAGTGCGGTTTTCCATCAGCTTATCCATAGCGTTCTGGATTTGCAGCTCTGTGCGTGTATCTACAGAGCTGGTAGCTTCGTCCAGAATGAGCATGGGCTTATCGGCAATCATGGCCCGGGCAATGGTAAGCTGCTGCTTCTGGCCCTGAGACAGATTGACCTGATCGTTCAGCACAGTATCATAGCCCTTGGGCAGGGTGCGGATGTAGTGATCCAATCCCACCGCTTTGCAGGCCCCGGTAATCTTTTCGTCGCTGACACCTTCGGTGCAGTACACCAGATTTTCCCGAACGGTGCCTTCAAACAGCCAAGTATCCTGCAGCACCATGCAGAACTGGGAGTGAACCTCCTCCCGGGTCAGCTTCCGGGTGGGAGTTCCGTCAATGCGGATTTCACCGCCCTGAATTTCGTGGAAACGCATCAAAAGATTTACCAAGGTGGTCTTGCCTGCGCCGGTGGGGCCAACAATGGCAATCTTCTGGCCGGGCTTTGCAACGGCGCAGAAGTCGTTGATCACGATAGAATCGGAGTCCTCATAGCCGAAGCGGACATGGTCAAACTCTACAAAGCCCTTGGTATTTTCCAGCTTGGCAGTCTTGTGGCTCTCATCTTCCATCTCCTCGGCTTCCAAGAACTCGAAAATCCGCTCGCCGGCTGCCGCGGCAGACTGGAGGGACTGCATTGCCTGAGCAATCTGAGAAAGGGGCTGGGTAAAGTAGCGCACATACATAATAAAGGCCACGATAACACCAAAGCTGATTTTTCCGTTCAGCGCCATAGCGCCGCCTACCATGCAGACTGCTACATAGCCTAAGTTTCCGATAAAGGCCATAATGGGCTGCATAAGGCCTGCAAGACATTGCGCCTTGAAGCCGCTTTCCTGCAGATTTTTGTTCAGCGTATCAAAGGTCTTGCCGGAAGCTTCCTCGCCGTTATAGGCTTTTACAACGGTATGGCCTGTGAACATTTCCTCAATGTGGCCGTTCAGCTTGCCCAAATTCTTCTGCTGGAGGAAGAAGTATTTCTGGCTCCGGCCCATGATGGCAAACATAAATACAAAACCAAGCAAACTTGCCAAGACCGCCGTTACGGTCATAAGCAAATTGGTTTTGAGCATCATAAAGAGACTCCCAACAAAGAGAATGCCTGCGCTTACCAGACTGCTGATGCTCTGGTTCAGGGACTGACTAATGGTATCCACATCGTTGGTTACCCGGGAAAGCACATCGCCGGTGCTGGTTCGGTTATAGAACCACATGGGCAGACGGTTGATTTTCCGGGAAATATCCTTGCGCATTTGCTTGGAAACCCGCTGGGTAACCGTTGCCATGCTCCAACCCTGAATGGCAGAAAGAATGTAGCTTGCCGCGTACATGGCTACCAGGGTAAAAGCAATGGTGAAAATCTTATCCATGTCAATGGAAGATTCCATCAAAGAGGAAACAGAGCCGGGTAAGCTGTCCATTGCGTGGAGAGCTGCTTCTTCATCTTCCGGGTCAATCCCGGCAAAAGCGCTGAGAAAAGCTTTCTGGTCTGCGGCGGAAATGGTCACGCCGTCAACCACAATGTCGGTATACAGGGCATTTTGCACCGTTTCCGGGAGGGCGCTTATGGCGCTCTGGGCTGCTCCCCCGTCGTTTTCATCCAGATTGCCCAGCAGGGCCAGAGCCTGCACCTGATCTGCCCAGGGGATGGTAACGCCGCCAATCCGGGTATCCGCAAAGAGCACCTGCAGCACGCTGTCAGGGAGGGATAGGAGCTTGCTTACGGTATCACCCTCGCTGCCGGGTGCGCCCATTCCTGCCATGACCTGCTGGAAAACAAGCTTATCTTCGTTGGAAATAGCGGAAGATGCCATAATCTGAGCCGCTTTTTGCTCCATCTGCGCCCCATCGCGGATGGGGGCCAGAATGCCGGACATGACTACTTCCATATTGTCCGAGAGGCTGGAAGAAATACTCTGGGAAATCTCCTCCAATTTCTCCGTGTTCGGCTGGATGCCTGCGGAGATGCTGTCGGTCATGTCCGACAGCTTATCCGGGCCGATCAGGGTCAGCACCGTACCAACCGCGGCGCAAATCAGGGCAATGACAATAACGACGATGTATTTCTTGCAGTAGCCCAGCAGCTTTTTCCATGTGCCAACCAAATCGTTGGCCTTTTCGCCGCCGCCTCTGGGCCCGGGGCCACCGGGGCCTCTTCCGGGCATCCGCATATTTGCCGTATCTTTTCTATTCATTATGCAAGCTCCTCCTTTGAAAGCTGAGAAAGGGCAATCTGCTGATAGGTTTCGCAATTTGCCATAAGAAGCTCATGCTTGCCCTGACCAACGATTTTTCCGTCCTCCAGCACAAGAATCAGGTCTGCGTCACGGATTGTACCAATTCGCTGAGCCACAATGACCCGTGTGGTTTCTTTGCAGGTTTTATCCAGCGCATCGCGAAGAACGCGGTCTGTTTTATAATCCAAAGCGGAGAAAGAATCGTCAAAAATCAAAATCTCCGGGTTGCGGGCAATGGCACGGGCGATGGAAAGGCGCTGCTTCTGACCGCCGGACAGGTTCGTACCGCCGGGAGCAATGTAGCCGTCATAGATGCCGTCCATTTTCTCTACAAATTCCGTGGCCTGTGCCGTTTCAACGGCGGATTTTACAGCAGCCAGATCCGGCGCTTGCTTTCCGTTATCGCCGTAAGCTACATTGGAAGCTACAGAGCCGGTAAACAGGGTCGCTTTTTGGGAAACATAGCCGATTTTGTTGCGGAGGGCTTTCTGGGTATACTCCCGTACATCCACGCCGTCTACCAGCACTTGACCCTCGGTTACATCATAGAACCGGGGAATCAGGTTCACAACGGTACTCTTGCCGCAGCCGGTCGCGCCAATCAGGGCGACAGTCTGGCCCTTTTTCGCTGTAAAAGAGATGTTTTCCAGCACATTTTCCTCGGCATCCGGGTAGCGGAAGGATACATTTCGGAACTCAATGACACCTTCCAGACCATCTTCACCCTCAGTCACGCTGCCGTCGTGGATGGTGGGCTGGGTATCCAGCACTTCGTTGATACGCCGGGCAGAAACCAAGGCACGGGGCAGAATCATGAAAATCATGACCAGCATCATAAAGGACATAACTACCTGAATTGCGTACTGAGAGAATACCACCATGTCCGAGAACAGGTTGATTTTCTCCAGCAAACCCGCCTGATTGATGAGCACAGCGCCAATCCAATAAATCGCCAGAGACAGGCCGCTCATCACAAGCTGAATGCTGGGCATCATGAAGGACATGGTGCGCTGGGTGAACAGATGGGTGGATGTCAGAGAGTCATTAGCGGCATCGAATTTCTTTTCCTGATACTCTTCCGCGTTATAAGCCCTTACAACCCGCAGACCGTTGAGGTTTTCCCGGGTCACACGGTTCAGGTTATCCGTCAGCTTCTGCACGATCTTGAACTTGGGAAGGGTAATGCAAACACATACGCCCACCACGGACAGCAGCACAGCGACTGCCATAGCCGTAGAGAAGGTCCATTGCCAGCCCTTGCCTAAAATCTTGCAAATTGCCCATACGGCGGTAATGGGCGCACGCATAAGCATTTGCAGACCCATGACAATGAGCATCTGCACCTGCACCACATCGTTGGTGGTACGGGTCAGCAGACTGGCGGTGGAAAAGCGGCCAATCTCCTCCATGGAGAAAGACTGCACCTTGTGGAACATCTCCCCTCGGACAGACGCACCCAAGCTGGTAGACAGCTTTGCGGCGCAAATTGAGGTTGCCGCCGTTGCAACGAGGCTGCCCAGGGCAAACAAGAGCATTTTTCCGCCCGCGGCCAGAATACTGGACATTTTACTGCCGGGGGTCTGCACCAGTCTGGTAATCTCTGCCATGTATTCCGGCATGGTCATTTCCATCCAGACGGACAGGATAATGAAGCCAAGGGCCAGAAGCGCCAAGCCCCATTCTTTCCTTTTTAGTTTTTTTAGTATTTTTAGCATAATTTCACTCCTTTTGTGATTACCCAACATTTTTTACCAAATGCTTGCGGTTTTGATTTGCTCTTGCCAGAGATTATAAACTCTGCTATAATAGCAGAGTCAATGCGGGCGGAGCGTAATTTACAGTTTCTTTATAAATAGACGCGTCCCCTGTGATTTTCTACAGAAATACAGAAGGAGTTTGAAGTGCCATGCAGAAAGAGTATTTGAAAATCAGCGAATTTGCCGGGCTTCGGGGTGTGAGTATCGGCTCTTTGCGGTATTACGAAAAACTCCGCATCCTTGTTCCGGCAAAAACCGACCCCAAGACCGGATACCGCTACTATCTGCCGGAGCAACTGGCGACTTTGGACACCATTCTGCTTTGCATCGCCCTGAACATCCCCTTGAAGGATTTGAAAAACTATATCGATGAGAGCGGCGCGTTGGATTTGAAGCGCATCCTTACCAGCGGGAAGCAGGCCATGCAGGAAAAAATCGGGGAAATGCAGAAAAAACTGGAGCTTATCCAGTTCAATCTGGACAGCATGGAACGAAATGAAAAGCTCTACCAGCAGCGGCAGGTATATACCAGAACAATAGGGGAGCGGTTTCTCTTTGTGGAACCGATTCCCGATAACTGGAGAGACTTGCCAAAAACCGGAGAAAACCGCCCCATGAAGCTGTTCCGGCAGGCGCAGGACGAGAATATGGACCCGGTTTTTCCCTCGGGAGTCCTCGCCAGAAACGAAGAAGGCCGGCTCCGGTTTTACTTCTATTTTCAGGTTTTGCATCCGGGTACGGACAATCCCCACATCATCCGAATCCCGGAAGGAGCGTTTTCCTGCCTGCAGACGGATTTATCCCGCCAGACAAATTTCAACGCTTTGCTGGACGAATATTTCCCCGCCCAAAGCCGAAACATGATTATCATCGCCAATATGATGCTGAGCAAAACCTATTTCGACAGCCTCCACAGCGAAATCCAGATCATCCCGGACTGACCGCCCTTGCGTCTATGGGAAGAAGCAACTATAATATGGCCGAAACCGAAAAAAGGTGAACCCATGGCCTACCGCATTTGTGCTTGAAAGAGTGTCCGGCACACATAAATAAATATACAGTCAGTCGGCAGACTTTTGAGACTTTTCAATATTTCTTCAACCTTTTGTGCTATCATAGGCTATGATGGGAGGTGCCGGAATGAGGCTTTTACTGGTAGAAGACGAAAAAAGAATGGCGCAGGCATTGCGCGAAATTCTGCGTCTTGAAAAATATGAAGTGGACTGCTATACCGATGGGATAAGCGGCCTTGCCGCAATGGAAAGCAACATTTATGACATTGTGATTCTGGATGTGATGCTTCCGGGAATGAACGGATATGAGATTGCGCAAAAAGCGCGGCGGAAAGGAATCACCACGCCAATTTTGATGCTGACAGCCAAAGCAGAGCTGGATGATAAGGTAACCGGCCTTGACAGCGGTGCCGATGATTACCTGACCAAGCCTTTTATGACCAAGGAGCTTCTGGCAAGGCTCCGGGCATTGGGAAGGAGAACCTTAAACGCGGTGGATGGAAGGCTCTGCTTCGGAGATATTACGCTGGATACGGGAACATTGACCCTGTCCTGCACTTCCAGCGGGCAAAGCGTTCGTCTCAGCGAAAAGGAATACAGAATTCTGGAGTACATGATTGCCAATCAGGGGCAGATTCTAACCCGGGAGCAGCTTGCCGTAAAAATCTGGGGATTTGAAAGCGATGCGGAATACAACAATGTGGAAGTGTATATGTCCTTTACCCGGAAAAAACTCCTCTTTGTAGAAGCGAAAACAGAAATCAAGGCTGTAAGAGGAATAGGCTATGAGCTGAGGTGGGGAAATGTTTAGAAAATCAAGAAGAAAAATTGTTGCCGCCATTATGTCAATCCTTGTTGTCCTTTGGGTGGGTACGCTTGGGGTGATTTACGCTTCCAGCTATTTTGAAATGACAAAGCAAAACCGCCAAATGCTGGAGTATCACGCCAATCGCTATGTCCTTTCTAACCATGACAATCCCATGACCCCCGGCGGGATGATAAAACCGGATAAGGACAATCCCAAATTTACGGATTCTCCCATTTTTCAGCTTTCTACCTTCTATTCCGTGGCAGTATCCAAGGATGGGAGCGTGCTGGAAATCAAAAATGACCAGACTGCTGTGCATTCCGACAAAGAATTGACGGATTTGGCTATGGACATTATCCGGGGGAGCAAAACCACCGGTACAAAGAACAACCTTGTTTTCTATAAGGCAGACAAGGGAAATTACACTCTGGTTGCCTTTGTGGATAATACCATCCTCAATGAAACCGCAACCACCCTTTTGCGGTATACCTTCCTCTTTGGCGGCATTATCATTATTGTTTTCTTTTTCCTTTCCGGATTCCTTGCCAAGAAGATTGTCAGCCCTCTGGAAGAAAGCTATCAAAAGCAAAAGCAGTTTATTTCCGATGCGGGGCATGAGCTGAAAACGCCGGTATCCGTCATCAGCGCCAATGCGGAACTGCTGACCAGAGAAATTGGCGACAATCAGTGGCTTGCAAACATTCAGTATGAAAACCAGCGGATGGCAATTCTTGTGGGGCAGCTTCTGGAGCTGGCTCGTACAGAAAGCGTTACGCCCCAAATGGAGCAAATTGATTTCAGCCGCTTGGTAAACGGAGAAGCTCTGCCTTTTGAAAGTGTCGCTTTTGAGAAAGGACTTGCCCTGAAATGCAGCGTTGCGCCGGGCATTATGCTTCAAGGCAGCAGCGCTCAGCTAAAGCAGTTGGTTTCCATCCTGATTGACAACGCCATACGCCACAGCAGCGATCAAAACGAAGTGGTGTTAACCTTGCGCGCGGAACACGGCCGTGCAAAGCTTTCCGTCATCAACGCCGGAGCGGAAATTCCCGTGGAGCAGCGCTCTCAGATATTTGAACGGTTTTACCGCATGGATACTGCCCGCAGCAGCGAAGATAACCACTACGGCCTTGGCCTTGCCATTGCAAAAGCCATTGTAAATGCCCACAAAGGGCAAATCGAAGTGCGCTGCTACAACGGCTTGGTGGAATTTCGGGCAGAGCTGCCATTGGCGTAATGGGCGTGCAAAAGTGAACAATTTGTGTATTCAATAAAACTTCAATCTTCCTCCTGTACATTGATACCATCAAAGTACAGGAGGATTTTTCGTGGCCATTCAGACTGTTTTCAAACGCTATGAAATGAAATATTTGATGACCCTTGCCCAAAAGGAAAGAATCCTTGAGGCAATGAAGCCATATATGACTTTAGACCGGTACGGAAGGACAACCATCCGAAATATCTATTATGATACAGACCGGTATTTACTGGCTCGAAGGTCTATCGAAAAACCTGTCTACAAGGAAAAACTGCGCATCTGCAGCTACGGTCAGGCAAAGCAGGACACTATGGTATTTGTAGAGCTGAAAAAGAAATATGAGTCTGTGGTGTACAAGCGCCGTATTTCCCTTCCCGAGGAAGAAGCCATGAAATGGGTTGCCGGGGTAGGGGATTGCCCTAAGCGCACCCAGATCGCCGCGGAAGTGGACTATCTTTTAAGCTTCTATAAAAGTCTCCGCCCGGCGGTGTTCCTTTCCTATGAGCGGGAAGCGTTTTTTGCCAATGACGGTTCGGATTTTCGGGTAACCTTTGACGATACCATTCTTTGCAGAGAGGAAAACTTGTCTTTGCGGTCGGAGGTGTACGGAACCCCGATTCTGCCCCCGGAAACGGTGCTGATGGAGCTGAAATGCTCCGGCGGTATTCCCATGTGGATGACCCGGATTCTATCCGAGGAGCATATTTACAAAACCTCGTATTCCAAATACGGGGTCGCCTATCAGACCATCCTTTACCCCCGGCTCTGCCGGGAGGAATCTCAGAAAGCAGCCTATCCCGAAGTTATCTTACCCCATTATGTATCGGTGGCTGCAAATCACAGTTTGGAGGTAGCATATCATGCTTAACAATTTATTTCGGGGAATTTTTGATTCGGACCTTGTTTCGGTTATCAGCGTAAAGGATTTTCTTCTTTGCATGGGCTTCTCTCTTGCGCTGGGTCTTGTCATGGCGTTTGCCTATATGTACCGCACCCGGTATACCAAGAGCTTTGTGGTGACGCTGGCGCTGCTGCCTGCGGTGGTCTGCGTGATTATTATGATGGTCAACGGCAATGTGGGTACTGGTGTGGCGGTGGCAGGCGCTTTTGGCCTTGTCCGCTTTCGCTCTGTGCCGGGAAGCGCAAAGGAGATTTGCGCCCTGTTTCTTGCCATGGCAGCAGGCCTGATCACCGGCATGGGATATCTGGCTTTTGGTGTGCTGTTTACCCTTTTGATGTGCGTCATGTTCGTTGCATACAACCATATTGACTTAGGCGCGAAAAAGAATGGGGATGCCTATAAAATTCTATCTGTCATGATCCCGGAGGACTTGGATTATTCCGATATTTTTGACGATATTTTTGAGGTATACACTTTAGACCATGACTTGGTTCGGGTAAAGAGCACCAATATGGGCAGTATGTTTAAGCTTACCTATAGCGTGACATTGCGGGATACCGCGAAAGAAAAGGAAATGATTGACAAACTCCGTTGCAGAAACGGCAATCTGGAAATTACCGTGGCCAAACAGGAAACTGCGGTAGCAGAATTATAAAAGGAGTATCTACTATGAAAAAGTCACAATTTATATGCATTGTATTTGCGTTGATATTTTCCCTGTTGACCGGTTGTGCCAACCAAGAAATTACGGAAATTGAATCCAATATCACCAATCCCAGCACCGGCAGTATTCCGGACAGCGGTGTTACCCAAACATCCGACGGTACTTCCCCCGACATGATTCCCCAGTCGGATTCCGAAATGTTTACAGACCGGGATCGCAGGACGACTTATGATGAGACAGACAGTGTCCTCATTCGCCTGGACGGGGATACAGCAACCGCCAGCTCCAACAGCGTTCAGATTTCCGGCTCTACGGTGAAGATTACCGAAGAGGCAACCTACATTCTTTCCGGTACGCTGAATAACGGCATGATTGTTGTGGACGCGCCGGATACCGCGAAGCTTCAAATTGTCCTCAACGGGGTCAGCATTACCAGCGACACCTCTGCGGCTCTCTATATTCTGGAAGCGGATAAGGTGTTTTTAACCCTTGCGCAGGGATCAACCAACACCCTGTCCAACGGCGGAACCTTTACGCCCATTGACGATAACAATATCGATGCCGCCATCTTTTCCAAGCAGGATTTGACCATAAATGGCTCCGGCAGCCTGACGGTCAACTCTCCCGCGGGGCACGGAATCGTGGGAAAAGATGACCTTGTGATTACAGGCGGCAGCTATACCGTAAACGCCGCCTCCCACGGTATCGAAGCCAATGACAGCGTTAGAATCACCGGAGATACCACCCTTACAGTAGATGCGGGGAAGGACGGAATCCATTGTGAGAATGACGAGGATTCCGCTCGGGGCTTTGTCTACATTTCCGCCGGCTCTGTGAATATCGAAGCGGAGGGCGACGGCATTTCCGCCGGAGCATATTTGCAGATTACAGACGGAAGCGTCTGCGTATTGTCCGGCGGGGGCAGCGAGAATGGAAGCAAGGCATCATCCGATTCCTGGGGCGGCTTTATGGGCGGCAAACCGGGGCAGAAAGGCTCGTCCGGCTCCAATACAACTACAACGGAGGACAGCACCAGCATGAAAGGCATGAAGGCGGTAGGGGATGTGGTAATCAGCGGCGGCAGCTTCCAAATCAATTCCGCCGATGACAGCATCCACTCCAATGCTTCCATCACCATCAGCGGCGGTACTTTTGAGCTTGCGTCGGGAGACGATGGCGTGCATGCCGATGATACCCTGACGGTTACGGCGGGCAATATCCATATTTCCGAAAGCTATGAGGGCTTGGAAGCGCAGCACCTGGATATTCAGGGCGGAAGCATCCAACTGGTGGCCGCTGACGACGGCTTGAACGCCGCGGGGGGAACGGACTCCAGCGGAATCACCGGGGGCCGGGACGGAGCCTTTGGGGGCCGTGGCGGCATGGGCGGCGGAATGAGCGGCTCTTCCAATGGTACGATCCTGATTTCGGGCGGCGAGCTGTACATCAATGCTTCCGGTGACGGAATTGATTCCAACGGCTCGTTGGAAATCAGCGGCGGCTATACGGTGGTCGTTGGCCCCACGCAGGGAGATACATCAACGCTGGATTACGATACCACAGGTGTGATTACAGGCGGTACCTTTATCGGGACCGGTGCATCGAGGATGGCGCAGACCTTCAGCAATTCCCAGCAGGGCGTGATTGCGCTGAGCGTGGGAAGCCAAGCTGCGCTGACGCAGATTACTGTGAAGAACGCCAACGGAAGCTTGGTGTTTGACTATGCTCCGGAGCTTCCCTATGAAGTGGTCATTCTCAGCAGCCCGGATTTGATTTCCGGAGAGACTTATACGATAACCGTAGGAAGCCTGTCCGGCAGCTTTCAAGCAAATTAAATTAGGGGAAAGCCCGGCGCGAGCCGGGCTTTCAGCGTGTCGATAAACTCAGTAATTCAAAATTGTAGGGGGCGATGCCCACATCGCCCCGCAGAAAAATCTCCCGTATTATTGATAGATATGGGCAAATTCGTAACATTCTTCAAAGGGCCGATGTGGGCATCGGCCCCTACAGCCACCTTTTTCGACAATCTGAAAGCCCGGCGCGAGCCGGGCTTTTCCCTTCAGTCTGGAAAGAAGAAAATTTTTTGCAGGGTTATGGCAATCAACGTAGGGCGGGGGCTTGCTCCCGCCGTTTTCTCCGACAAAAAAGGCACCGATATGGTTCGGTGTGGTTGCATATTGATGAATTTTCGGGGAAGGGTGTTTTTCCTCCGTCAGTTGTAAGTGCACCCATATAGTTTGACTGTATGGGGTGTATTAGGTTTCGGCGGGAGCAAGCCCCCGCCCTACATCGGTAGGGAGTCCACAGATAAGCAAAGCAAATACTTTTTCGACAGCATGAAGGGGAAAGCCCGGCGCGAGCCGGGATTTCCCTTATTTTTCCGTACAGATATAATGCGCTTTTCCGCCGGTTTCCACCCGGACTACCCCAACGCCAAAGGCATTGCCCAATGCGCCGGAACCGTATACTTCCTCCGGCGTGCCCTCCATAATAACGCGTCCGCTGGCCATGAGTACAACATGGTCGGCAGTTTCCAAAGCGTGAGAGAGGTCATGAATGACCATAAGCACATGCTTTCCCGAGCGGGCAAGCTCTTTGGCAAGCCTTAGGGTCTGCAACTGGTAAGCCACATCCAGATATGTGGTAGGCTCATCCAGAAGTATCACGCCGGTATCTTGGGCCAATGCCATAGCAATGTAGGCCTTTTGCTGCTGACCGCCGGAGAGTTGGCTCAGGGGCTTTTCCGCCAAGTCCGAAAGACGCATCTGCTCCATTACTTTTCTCGCCGCAAGATAATCCTCCTGCCGATAGCGGCGGGGATAGCTAAGGTAGGGGAACCGTCCGTGCAAAACCAAACGCGCTACCGTAATATCCGGCACCTGCCTGTTTTGCGCCAAATAGGCCACTTTTTGTGCCAACCGGTTTGCGGGTAAAGTCAGCAAGTCCTGTCCGTCCAGCGTAACTTGCCCGGAGGTAGCGGGAAGAATGGCGCAGAGGGTTTTCAGCAGCGTGGATTTTCCGCAGCCGTTGGGGCCGAGAATGGCGGTAACCTCACCTGCATGGGCGCTCAAGGATACTTCCTGCAATACTGTTTTTCGCCCATATCCGCTGCATAGCTGATGGATTTCAAGCATGGCTGTGGCCTCCTTTCCCTTTTATCAATATGAACAGGAAGAAGGGCGCGCCGAGAAATGCCATGATGATTCCCACAGGCAGCTCGTAAGGGGCAAAGACCACTCTGGAAAGGGTATCGCATAGGGTAACAAAGCCTGCGCCAAACAGCCCGCACAGGGGGATGAGGTGGCGGGCTTCGCCGGAAGCGATGCGGCGGACAGCGTGGGGTACCAGCAGCCCCACAAAGGACAACAGCCCCGCAACGCTTACGGCTGCCCCCGCCAGAGCTGCGGCAAAGAGCAGAAACAGCGTTCGCATCACGCCGGTATTCAGCCCAAGGCTTTTGGCGTTTTCATCCCCTAAAGTCAATACATCCAGCTCGTTGGATAGGGTAAGCAGCACCAGAAAGGAAACCAGAATGATAACGCCTGCCGGGATAAGCTTGGGATAGGTCACGCCGGAAAAATCTCCGATTTTGAAATCATTGCTCAAAATGCTGATTTCCGGCACAAGAATTTTGATTGCATCGGAAAATGCTCCCAGCAGACTGTTCATAGCAACGCCCATCAAAATAACCGTACCCCGGGAAGCCCCCCATTTTTTTGCGCCAAGGCTTACCGCCATCACAGCGGCAAAGGCGCCAACAAAGGCAAAGGCAGAAAACCGCCAGCCCCCGGTAATGCCCAGCGCTGCGCTTAGGGTAACCGCCAGCGCCGCGCCGGAGTTCACGCCGATGATGCTGGGGGAGGCCAGCCGATTCGCCAGCACTCCTTGAATAACTGCGCCGGATACCGCCAATGCGCCCCCGCATAAAAGGCTTGCCAGAACCCGGGGAAGGCGCACATACCACAGGATTTTTCCGTTGGGGGTGTCAAGGTTTCTGCCGCACATTACTTTTATCAGGTCAGCTATGCTGATTTTCGTAGCCCCCAGCAGAATCCCCAGCACCGCCGATACCAACAGCAGCCCTACGGCAATGGCATATACACATCCGATTTTTCGGTTATTTCCCTGTAAGTGTTTCATACAGCTTTTCGTAGCTTTCCGCCCAACGGTCATTGGGCTTTAGGTTGAACAAGGTTTTGTCCATCATATACATTCTGCCTTCCTGAATCGCTTCCAGAGAGCTCCATGCGGGATTTTCCGCAATCATTTTTTGGAGCGAGGCAAAAGCCCCTTCGGTATCGCTGCCCATAGTCACCACGAAGATATGATAGGGATTTTGGCGGAGGATCGCCTCTACGCTGAGATTTTCCAGCAAACTGCTGTCGCTGTCTGCAATGTTGATGCAGCCCATGTCCGCGAGCATCTCACCGAGAATCGTTCCCTCGCTTCCTTTTACCTTAATGACGCTGGCAGAAGTGCGAATGAGCAGGACGGTGCGTTCACGCTCCGGAATGTCCGCGGCGGCATACTCGCTTTTAATGGCTTCAATTTGCGCCTTGAGCTGTAGGCCGTTGCGCTCATAGAGGTCTTTCCGCCCGGTAATATCGGTGCAGATGTCCAGCATATCCAGATAATCGTAGAAATTGTCCACATCAAAGTAGGCAACGGGAATCCCTGCCGACTCCAAGGTTTCTTTCATTTCCACATTGCTTGCCGTGGACGCGCTGGCCAGCACAAAATCGGGGTTGGAAGAGAGCAGCAGCTCCAAGCTGGGGGAGTGGGCGCCGCCGAGGTTGACCGCACCCTCCAGCTCCAGCCCAAAATCCTCCCATCCGTCATTTGGGCAGGCGCAAAGGGAGCCGCCTGCAAGAACCCATACATCGGCAAAGCTGCCAAGCAGGGCGGCTACCCGCTCCGGGTTTTTCTCTACGCTGACTGTGCGGCCCAAAGCGTCGGTAAATGTTACCATGTCCTCACCCTTGGGGGCTTGCGTCGTGCCTGCGCAGGCCGTCAGCAGCAAAGCCAGCACACAAATCATAATCAAAAATCGCTTCATCGTATCAAACCTTTCCATAAAAAATCAGACCGCACAGGAAAAAGGGCGCAGCATCCCCACAGGTGTATTTCACAAGCCTGTGGGGAATCCGTTTCAAAGCCCTTAAACTCCTTCTATGCAGTCTGGCAGAATTCTACAGGAATATGCAGTTTTTCCGCCTTTGATTATATCGTGCAAAACCCCAAAAATCAACTCAAATTCGTAGGGATGTCAATATTGTTAATGTAGGGGCGTTTCAATTGCTCGTCCGCTACCGCACCTCGTTTTCTGCGGTGGTGGGTTTAAGGGTTTGGGCCGGTCAAGACCGGCCCCTACAGTTATACACCAGCCCTTTGTAGGGGCGGGTCTTGACCCGCCCGTTTAGTACGGTGGTGGATTTAAGGTTTCGGACGAGCAATGCTCGCCCCTACATTCACATTGTTTTCATCTCTACAAATTCCAATTTATCGCTCTGCGAGGGAAGCATAGCAGCACAAAACCAATATTTGCGAAGTTCCAATATGCTGCCTGCAATCGTCCTGCTGATAGAGGACGGAATAGTTTTTTCAATACAGAGAAAACTATCCAAAAGATTATGGAGGGAAAAGTATGGAATCACTTTGGAAAGCTACAGCCAATATGCCCCAATTTTCTTCCCTGCGGGGAGATCTGGACACGGATGTATTGATTATCGGCGGGGGTATGGCGGGGGTGCTCTGCGCCTATGCTCTGCATCAGGCGGGGGTAAACTATGTGCTGGCGGAAGCAAAGGAAATCGGCAGCGGTGTTACGGCCTGCACTACCGCGAAAATCACCACTCAGCATGGTATCATCTATCACAAGCTGGGCAAGCAAGCAGCGGCCTATTACCGGGCCAATCAGCAGGCGGTGGAGGATTACCGGGCTTTGTGCCGGGGGATAGACTGCGATTTTGAGGAAAAGGACGCTTTTGTCTATTCCCTTACGGACTTTGAGGGGCTCCAAAAGGAAGTGGCGGCGCTGGAGGCGCTGGGAGCGAGCGCAGAGCTTGTGAACAATACGGAGCTGCCCTTTCCGGTGGCGGGATTGGCGCGCCTTGGCAATCAGGCACAGTTTCATCCTCTGAAATTCTTGGCGGCTATCAGCAAGGGGCTGCATATTCTTGAAAATACCCGGGTTTCGGAGCTGGTGGGGACTACCGCCGTTACCCCAAAGGGCAAAATCTGGGCAAAACGGGTGGTAGTTGCCACCCATTTTCCTTTCCTCAATAAACACGGCAGCTACTTTTTGAAGATGTACCAGCACCGCTCCTATGTGCTGGCTTTGGAGGGGGTAAAACCGCCCCAAGGGATGTATGTGTCCGACAAGAAAACCGGCCTGTCCTTTCGGAGTGCCGGGGATTTGCTTCTTCTGGGCGGGGACGGCCACCGAACCGGGAAAAAGGGCGGGGGATGGGAAGAGCTGCGCAGCTTTGCCCGGGAGCATTACCCCAATGCAAAGGAAGTACACCGATGGGCAACCCAGGACTGCATGACTTTGGATAATATGCCCTATATCGGCCCCTACAGCGCCTCTACCAAGGGGCTGTATGTGGCGACGGGCTTTAACAAGTGGGGCATGACCGGCTCTATGGTGGCGGCCCGGGTGCTTTCTGAAATCCTGCAGGGAAAGCCCAGCCCCTATGGGGAGCTGTTCAGCCCCTCCCGCAGTATGCTGAAGCCCCAGCTTGCGGCCAACGGTGCTCAGGCTCTTGCCGGATGGCTTACCCCAACGGTTCCCCGCTGCCCCCATCTGGGCTGCACCCTGAAATGGAACCCTCAGGAGCATAGCTGGGATTGCCCCTGCCACGGCTCCCGCTTTGCCGGGGACGGAAAACTTCTGGACGGGCCTGCCACCGGGAATCTGAAAAAGCCGTAATGTACGGAATTTTGGACAGAGCGCTCACAATGGCAAATTATCCAAAGCAAACCGCTACTTCTTGTAAAAAGCAACGATTGCCAAAAAAGGGAAAAATAGAGTATAATAAAGCATATCGGTTTTTTCAGCTACTCCATAAACTGGAATTTAGCGTATTGTGAATTGGGTGAATGTAGGGGGCGATTGAGCACATCGCCCCGCAGGACGCAGAACGATGCTTCTACGGAACTGCGGCAAATCCGTAACACCCTAACGGGCCGATGTGGGCATCGGCCCCTACGGTTACCCATTTGGTGCGTCGCTAAATTCTAATTTATCGCTTTACTGAGGAAAGCCGATAAGCATATTATCTGATTTATTCTGTAGAGAATCGCTTGTCGCCATGCGGCATAAGGACAGGCTTTTCTCACCGCCGAAAGGCAAATGCATTTCAAAAGGAGAAAGACTATGCGGGAATGCGGCGTGCTGATGCACATTACCTCCCTGCCCGGGCCTTACGGCGTGGGTACAATGGGAAAAAGCGCCTTTGAATTTGTGGATTTTCTGGAGGCAGCGGGCCAAAGCTGGTGGCAGATTCTGCCCCTCAGCCCTACCGGGTATGGAGATTCTCCCTACCAGTCGGCTTCCGCTTATGCCGGAAACCCCTATGTGATTGATTTGGACCTGCTGCGGCAGGAGGGCTTGGTTACTCAGGCAGAGCTGGACAGCTATTTCTGGTGCCAAAGCGAAGAAAAGGTGGACTACGGCGCGCTGTACCAAAACCGTTGGAGCGTCCTGCGCCTTTGCTACAGCCGCTTTACAGGCGGAGAAGCCTTTGATACCTTTTGCCGGGAAAACGAAGGGTGGCTGCCGGACTTTGCCCTGTTTATGGCTCTGAAAAACGCTACTTTCGGCCAAAGCTGGTACAACTGGGAGGACGGCTTAAAGCGCCGCCGGCCGGAGGCTTTGGAAAAGGCCCGCTCTACATACGCGGACGAAATTCGCTTCCAATGCTTTGTCCAGTTCCAGTTTGCCCGCCAATGGCAAGCCCTTCGCAGCTACGCGGGGAGCAAGGGCATCCGCTTTATCGGAGATGTGCCCATCTATGTGCCGCTGGACAGCGTGGAGGTTTGGTCAAACCCGGAGCTGTTCCAGTTGGATGAAGCTCTGGTGCCCACCGCTGTTGCGGGCTGCCCGCCGGATGCTTTCTCCGAGGACGGTCAGCTTTGGGGCAACCCCCTGTACCGCTGGGATGTTATGCAAAAGGACGGCTACGCTTGGTGGCTGCGGCGGATGGCTGCGGCCGGGAAGCTGTATGATGTGGTACGGCTTGACCATTTCCGTGGCTTCGAGGCTTACTGGGCGGTGCCCTATGGGGAGGATACCGCCAAGAACGGCAAGTGGGTGAAGGGGCCGGATCATGACTTTATTGCCACGCTCCTTCGTGAGCTTCCTCAGCTTTCTCTCATTGCGGAGGATTTGGGCTTCCTGACATCGGAGGTGCTTGCCCTGCGGGATGATTTCCACCTTCCCGGCATGAAGGTTCTGGGCTTCGCCTTTGACAGCCGGGAGCCATCCGAATACCTGCCGCACACATACCCGGAAAACAGCGTATGCTATACCGGCACCCATGACAATATGACCACCCGCCAATGGTTTGAAACCGCCTCTAAAGACGCTGTGCAGTATGCCAAGGAGTACATGGCGCTTACGGAGGAAGAAGGCTTCGTTTGGGGTATGATCCGAACGGCATATAGCAGCGTTTCCAAGCTCGCAATCGTGCCAATGCAGGATTTTTTGGAACTTGGTGCAAAATCTCGCATGAATTTCCCCGGAACTTTGACAGATTGCAACTGGACATGGCGGGCAAAAGATGGTATAATATCTTTTGACTTGGCACAAAGAATCCAGAAATTGGCAATTCTTTATGGCCGAAAAGTTGTTAATAACGGTGAAACCGTTTCTTATATTTAGATTGGAGAAGTAGATTTATGAGTTACAATTGCCAGAATATCCTGAAGTGGACCGAGGCGCAGCTTAAGTACAACTATGATGTTTCTCTGCAGGAGGCAACTCCTCAGGAGCTTCATGAGGCTTTGGGCGTTGCGGTTATGATGGCCATTTCCGACAACTGGAGCAACGCGAAGCGTGCCCGTATGTATGAGCGCAAGGCTTATTACATTTCTGCCGAGTATCTCATCGGCCGCCTGGTATATTCCAACCTGTTTAATCTGGGCATCCTGGACGAGATGAAGCAGGTATTCGCCGCTCGCGGTGTAGACCTGAGCATTCTGGAAGACATTGAGGATGCCGCTCTGGGCAACGGCGGTTTGGGCCGTTTGGCTGCCTGCTTCCTGGACAGCGCCGCCAGCACCAATATCCCTCTGTCCGGCTATGGCCTGCGTTACAAGTTCGGCCTGTTCAAGCAGAGCTTTGACGAAAACGGCAGCCAGAAGGAAAATGCTGACGATTGGTCTAAGTACGGTGATCCCTGGTCTTACCGCCGCTATAATCATACTGTGAAGGTTTCATTCCCTGACCATACCGTGCTGGCTGTTCCCTATGATGTGCCTGTCATCGGCTACGGCACCCAGAATGTAGGTACTCTGCGTCTGTGGCAATGCGAGGCCGAGGAGGAGCTGGACTTCAACGCCTTCAACGATCAGGACTACCTGCGGGCTTTGACCCAGAAGAACAAGGCCGAGGACATTACCCGCGTTCTCTACCCCAACGACTCCACTTGGGAGGGCAAGCGCCTGCGTATCAAGCAGCAGTATGTGCTGTCCTCTGCTTCTTTGCAGGATATGCTGCGTACCTATAAGGTTGCCCACGGCAACGACCTGAGCCACTTTGCGGACTACTATGCCGTGCAGCTCAACGATACCCACCCCGCTATGTCCATCCCCGAGCTGATTCGTCTGCTCATGGCTGAGGGCATGGATTTTGATCAGGCATTCAATATCTCCCAGAAGACCTTCTCCTATACCAACCATACGGTTATGGGCGAAGCTCTGGAAAAGTGGAATCTGGATTTGATGCGCTCCGTAGTTCCCGAAATCGTGGACATCATCTGCCGCATTGACTATAAGCTGAAATGCGAGCATCCTGAGCTGTTCATCATTCGGGACAACACCGCGCACATGGCAAACCTCAGCGTCTATGTGGGTACCTACGTCAACGGCGTTGCCGAGATTCACAGCCAGATTCTGAAGGACGATTGCTTCAAGGATTGGTACCGTGTATTCCCCGAGCGCTTCCAGAACAAGACCAACGGCATTACGCCCCGCCGCTGGATGGGTCTGTGCAACCCCGAGCTGACCCAGATGCTGCGCTACCGCGTTGGCGGCGACTTCCTGAAGGATCTGGATAAGCTGGGCAAGCTGAAGGATCAGATCGATGACGAGATGGTGGCTCAGTTCAACACCATCAAGCGCCAGAAGAAGGAGCAGCTTTGCAAGGTAATTGCCAAGAGGGAAGGCATTCAGCTCAATCCTGATTTTGTATTTGATGTTCAGGTCAAGCGCCTGCATGAGTATAAGCGTCAGCTTCTCAACGCCCTGAGTATTGTGGACATCTACTTCCGCTTGAAAGACGGCAGCCTGACTGACTTCCAGCCTACTGTTTACATCTTCGGCGCAAAGTCCGCACCCGGCTACGCCCGGGCCAAGGCTATCATTCGCTATATCAACCGCATCGCCAAGATGATCAATAACGATCCTGAGGTAAACGATAAGCTGAAGGTTGTCTTTGTTCAGAACTATAACTGCTCCTATGCTGAGTATATCATCCCCGCTGCGGATATCTCCGAGCAGATTTCCCCCGCCGGCACCGAAGCCTCCGGTACCGGCAACATGAAGCTGATGCTCAATGGCGCGGTTACGCTGGGTACTCTGGACGGCGCCAACGTGGAAATCGTCAAGGAAGCCGGCATGGAGAACAACTATATCTTCGGCCATACCGTTGAGCAGATCAATCAGGCTCGGGATACCTACTACGCCCGGGGCATCTACGATACCAACCCCCGCCTGCACCGTGCCATCGATACTCTGGTGGACGGCACCGTTCCTACCGACGATGCCCAGAGAGAGCTGTACCATGCCCTGCTGGATGGCACCGGCTGGCACAAGGCTGACCATTACTTCCTGCTGCTGGACTACGCATCCTACTTCGATGCCAAGCTTCAGGCCAACCGTGACTATGCCGACCGTTTGACCTTCGGCAAGAAGTGCCTGATGAATATTGCCTCCGCCGGCAAGTTCTCCTCCGACCGTACCATCCGTCAGTACGCCGAGGAAATCTGGCACCTGCAGCCCACCCAGTTCTAAGGACACCAAGTTCCCCGGAATGCCTGCCATTCCGGGGAATTTTTGTAGGGAACGGCCTGCGTGCCGTTCCCAAAGTTATATTCGCCTGACGGCGGGTGATATTGCAAGGCAGTTTTATTGTGCTTTGCACAGTTTTATTGCCCAGGGCAGTTGGTGGCGAATATAATATAACTGAAACCGCAGGTTTCAATAAAACTTTCTAAAAAATATTACTGCGCACGAAGTGCGCAATATCACTAAATTTTCACGCTCTAAAACGGGCAGGTCAAGACCTGCCCCTACATGGTGCCGGGCAAACTTTGCCCTTGACAATTTTTCCCGTTGGGTCTATAATAGTCGGGTATACGGGCTTGTAGCGCAGCTGGGAGCGCACCACATTCGCATTGTGGGGGTCGGGAGTTCGAATCTCCTCAAGTCCACCATGA
>JBJDYH010000059.1:0-4153 GCA_051867135.1 Faecousia sp.
TCTTGAATGCCATTCAAGCGCTCTCCCAAGTAAAACAGTTACACACCCCCAACCGGGATGGATGATCTCCCGGCTGGGGGTATTTTTGATGGGATGTGGATTGCCACGATGTTACGAAGTAGATTAAATTTCCAGCAAAAAAATCCTAAAAACCAGGCAATACACATAGGCATCAACTAGAACCACACATTTGTGAATTAGGGAGTGGCTTCTGCCAAGGTGCTGCACAGAATGGCTTGTGCACTCCCATACAAACCGGTGTCACAAGAAAAACTTACAGTATAGCTTTGCGCAGGCCAGGATTCGGTAGAGTAAATATACATGGAACCGGGAGAAATAGAGGTGGTGTATCTTCCGCCAATGTCAACTTTAATTTTTCCAGAACCTTCATTGTTTACAAGGATACGAAAGTACCTGTAGGAGGAGTTCAATGTTAGCACTTTGTTCATACTTGTGTTTCCACCAAAATTTGATACACTAAACCCTTCAGTTGTTGCACGAGTAATCGGCCCGATGGACGCATTTTCTGGAGCTTTTTCAAAGGCTAAATCTCCCAAATAGACTACTTCCCCGACTTCCATTTCGTCCAAATTGATATCAATGTGCCCTTCTGTTTCCCCATTTTCGCATGCTGCAACCATAAGTACGGAGCAGGATAAGACTAACGCAATGGACATTAAGAAAACAATAATTTTTTTCATAGAAATGCTTCCTCCTAAAGATGAAATTTTTATGTATTAGTAATTCACAAAGCCTGATACACTCACTTCTTTATTAGAGTTGTTTCTTACCTGTAACGTATATTTCCCGCTATTCTCGATCCCGATAGTCTTGTCAATGCTGCCGTTTGTTATGTTGAAGTAGTGGAACACACCATCTGAATCCACCAGCCCGAAATCCACACTTGCATCAAATGGCGCATAGGATGCCTTTATTGTCACAGTCTCTCCAGCGGCCATTGGAAAGCTGCTGTCTGCTAAAGCCTTTGATTTCGCTGGAATAGTCATGCTGAACGACCCAGTTGCACGGGAAATTGCAAGATTCGCAATGCCGCTTTCTGGAGCAGTGTTTTCTGCTTCGATGGCATTTGCTGGAATAATGATTGTTCCAATAATCAACATACATGCCAAAGCAATACAGATCATTCTTTTCAAACGCATTTTCACCACCCCCTTTGCGTGTTTTTTATCCAATAGAGAAGCCATACACAGTATAATTATCCTCAATTACACTGTCCATTTCTCCAATCGGCGTAGCCTGTTCCAGCTCCTGCCGCTGGACTTGTGTTATCATAATATAAATTATGATCACGATTGCCATTATCAGTGTTGCAACACATACCAAAATGTACCTATATTTTTTGCTGTGGGCCCCCTCTTCCTGTTTTTTGGGCTCTTGCTCCTGATTCTCAGTGTTTATACTAGAATCATCTGCATTATCATTCAACAAATAATCAACCGAAACTCCATACAGTTCGCTCAGAACTTTTAAGTTATCCGTGCTTGGAACTGCAGAGCCAACTTCCCATCTGGAAATTGCTTGGCGAGACACGTTCAACGTTTCTGCCAAATTCGATTGTGTCAATCCCTTTTGCTTTCTTAAATATGTAAGCTTTTCCGGTAAATTCATTTTGATTTCTGCCTCCAATTTTAAGTTGATTTACAACAAAAGTAAACCGCAAGTAGTTTACATTTAGGAAATCTATAGTTGCTTACCACATTTTTGTACATTATACTTTTCTGTCATGGCAATTTCCAAATACAGCATTCCACATTGGTATCATTTGCTTGGGCCGCCTACAGGCATGCCAAAACTATATCATACTGGCAAAGCCAATTCAACATAAAGTGCCGCCGGTTTTGAAACTAACATATCAAACGAAATCGTCGTTTCCTCTGGCAGCTTGTCATTCTTACAATTCAAGAGATAGGAGATTGCGTACTTGGAAAAGGGACGCGATATCATTTTGTCCCAATCCGCTAGCCGGATGATCTCTGCCGTTTTTCTCTCAAAATCAAACTGAATCTCACCCCACTCGCCGTCGCAGTCTGGCTGATACAGGTAGGCTGCAGCGGTGATTTTTTCGTATTTCCTGAGATGTGCTCTTCAGGATGATTGTGGTAAAAAGTCCACCTTCCAACAGCAGCTGTGCCAGACGCAGGACGGCGTTCCTTTAAGTTGATATGTTCCATCTTTGAATGCTGTTGGACATATTTCCCGATAAAATACGCCATAATTACTATTGCATAATAGGCAGAATTCGTATAAAATCGTAGACAATACTTCATTTCCGAAAGGTGATCAAGATATGAAAATATTCATTAGCCATTCAAGCAAAGATAGGCACCTAGCGATTTTATTATCCAATTTCCTTGAAAGTATCGCACCATCTGTCGAAGTTTTTTGTTCATCGCAGAGTGGCAGCATCAAGGTCGGACAGGATTTTGTTAAGTCAATCACGGCGGCTTTGAATAATTGTGATGTATTCATTCCCTTACTCAGCCCGAATTACTATACAAGTCGATTTTGCATGATCGAACTTGGCTTTGCATATTCTATGCTGGTTCAGAATTTCTCTGATGATGACATTACCAATATATTCCCCATAGCTATCTCGCCTGTAAAAAAAGAGGAAGCTTTAATGGGAACCCCATTAGCTAAGCTTCAAGTCTCCTCTATTCGGGATGCTGAAGATTTGAGGGTTTACCTTGAATCAATATTTGAAAACTCAACTATTACTTTGAAGTCTGGTCTCAACAGAAGAATAAATGAGTTTCTATATGATATGAAACAACATATTTTTGAAGAGTATGATATAACCAGCTGTGCAAAGCAGTTAGTATGCAAATCTCAAAATGTTCCAGGGGAAGACGGTGACTATTTGAGGTATAGTGTAAGCCCAAACGGGAAAGGATATACCGTTAATTTCCGAGCAAAACCATTTGTAAATAGCGTGGTTTATCCTGATTTCTTAAGCTTCGTCTACCAATATATTGATAAATTAGATCTGTACGAGCCGGCAGTATTGTTTGAGGATTCCTGTCTAAAGGTTTGTCTCAACAATTTTACAGACTCTATTTCTAAAATTGACATAGAGATTAAGTACTCAGATAACAACTTAATTCTACATCGGAGAACAATACCCCTTCATGAAGGTGAAAATCGAGTTGCAATCCCTCTCTGTGATTTAAAATGTGAAAGATTAAAGTATGTTTCCGAAATTTGCTTTGTAATTAAACCATCGGCGTATGTGGAAGAAGAGGGAATGCTTCAAATTAATGATTTTGAGCTCAGTTGCAACCGACAATAACCCGCATTTTGATAATAAAGGCATATATATTTTGCTGAGATTACAGTTCAAACGAAATCATCGCTTCTTTCGGCAGCTTCTCATTCTGACAATTCAGAAGATAAGAGATCGTATACTTGGCAAAGGGCTTTGAAACCATCAAATCCCAGTCCGCAAGCTGGATGATCTGTGCTGTCTTTTCCTCAAAATCAAATTGAATCTCGCCCCATTCGCCGTCGCAGTCTGCCTGATATTGGTAGGTTGCGGCGGCGATTTTTTCTTTCCGCATTTTCTGCAATTTGCGCTTAAGGCTGATTGTGTGAAAGAGTCCATCTTCCACCAACAGCTGCGCAAGATGCAACGCTGCTTTCTTATAAGCTCGCTCGGCACCGCCGGCAGTTGTGCCTTCAAACAGGACTGCCAGTTCTTCCCAACTAAACCTGCTACGCAGCGGCTTTACATGACCACAGTCCATGCAGACTGCCATGTGCCGTTCCAACAGGATTTGCTCCCGGTAATCAAGTTTCCCATGGGCACGCCGGACAGCACTTCCCCAGGAGCTATTCCAGAGAAATGCGCCATAAACCCCACCAGCATCCCGGCTTAAATCCTCCCCGGATTCTTCCTCACTCTCGCTGGGCACGGTGTCATAGATCGAAACCCAGCTGCGGTTTTTATGTGCGGCCAGCAAATAGTTCTCCGCTGTATTCTTCGTACAGCCGGTTTTCTTCATGGACGCCGCAATGGTTTTCT
Source organism: Faecousia sp. (assembly GCA_051867135.1). Lineage (GTDB taxonomy): Bacteria > Bacillota > Clostridia > Oscillospirales > Oscillospiraceae > Faecousia. The sequence goes on from JBJDYH010000059.1 coordinate 4,043, forward strand.
TTCGAGATTCTCCAGACTTGTTGTAAAGCCACGCAATTCCCCGGATGGTCTTGTATTCGTCCAGATTTTTGAAGGAGCCGGATTCCTCATAGCGGCGGCAGTTCAGAATTG
>JBJDYH010000060.1:0-4143 GCA_051867135.1 Faecousia sp.
CGCCGGAGGCTCCACACCGTAATCAGCAACCTGATCATGATGGCGAGTCATGTCACCACACATGCACGTCAATTGGTTCTTGGACTTGGAAAAAGCAATGTATGGCGTCATCTTTTCGCAGATTACTGTGAAAGTAGTGTCGCTGTGTAATGAAATCACTGGCAAGTTCATATAAGAGCTTTATTTTGTGTACCCATTTTTTCAAAAATCCTGATCAAAATAACCTCTAACTGAGGAAATTGAAAAAAATACTGTTGTTAACAACAAAAGTAATGGACAGCCAGTTCCATTTTAGGAGCTGGTTGTAAAAAAGGATGAACTTCACGGATTCAGGTAAAATGTCATAGCAAGACAAGATTTGTCAAGGGGTCTTTATGCCAAAGTATATAAAAAGCTGCAATGCGGAAGCTATGACGCTTCCGCATTGTTTTCTATATGGCCATTATATAAATTTGCAGGGGTTGCACTCATCCCACAGTGTTGGAAACACTTCCAATTCCTTAAATCCCAGCGAGATATAAAAACTGTTGGTGTTATCATAAATTCTGTATTTGCCCATCTGGACAGTTTTGACCTGCATAAAGGAATATCCAAGCCGCCGGGCTTCGGCTTTTGCTTTAAGAAAGAGGCTTCTACCCACACCGTGCCGGTGGTATTCTTTCAGGACACCCATGACCGCCAGTTCCACAGTATGCCGCCCGGTTTCTTTCAGATAGAGAAAACCGACAGGGGTATCTCCATCATAAGCGCAAAAGAATGGCTTGCTCTTGCTGTCCGCTATGTATTCCTCCGTAGCTTCCGGTATGCCGAACCAGTCTGGAAGTGCTTCAAGTATTATTCTTGCTATGCTTTTCTTGTCTGTATCAAACTCGATTTGCTTTATAATCATAAAAAACTCCGTAAAAACGTGATCTTCTCTATAAATGTGGTATCGATTTCGTCAAGTAATGTCTGCGCCCACCAAGGGAACTTGTCACGCAGGCAGGCCAGATACAGCGTGACAACCACACTCACCACATCGTCCAACGCCTTTTCTGACGGGTCAAACTTACCGTATTCATCGATAAAGGCGTTCCCAGCTTCCTCCGACAGAGAGGATAACACATTTCGCACATCCGTGTAGGCATACCCTTTGCCCAATAGATTGTAGTCAAACATCAGCGCAGAGGATTTGTCTTTGGCAACAACCATGTTTGTATAGTAGAAATCGTTGTAGGTCAGCGTCCGTCTGGTCTTGCGAAGCAGATCGTTGATGGCATCATAATTCTCTTCCAGAAGCACCCACGCCGGTGCGTCTTGGGTTCCGGTCTTTTTCTTAATGCAGACGATGTTTTCGATGGTAAAGAAGTCTGCTTCGTCATACATGGATTCTCCGTGCTGACAAACATAACTATATCCTTGGCTGTGAAGCTGCTTGTACCACACCGCAATTCGGCGGGCAACCACTGAATCTGACATATCTTCCTCGATACCCAGACGGTAGGTTGAGCTGCAATCAATGTCCTCCAGAAGCAGTGCAGAATCCGTGGACGCAATTACCCAAATTGTGGGAATATCAAGGGATGCCAAGAGGCGATAGTTTTTCAACTCTCGCTTGTGTTCATCCTTTTGGAAACACTTGACCACATAGGATTTTTTATCGCTTATGATTCGTGCAACGGTAACACCATCCTTGTCCTGCAAGATGGAAATGCTTTCACAGGCAATGCCCAGCTTATTCAGTTCATCGTGGATGATGCTCATAGCAAATTACTCCTTGATCTTTGTTCAAATATGCTTATCCTGCCGCCATTGGGGAGCTTCGCCATCATCACCCCAGTATTCATCGACGGATGCAATCTTTCCGTCCTCTACCCGGATGAAAGAAGTGGCATGGCAGGAAATACTTCTATCTTTACTATACACATGGGTTGCAGTAATGATATGCGTATTGGTGGTAATAATCTGTTCTACCTCTCCGTCCCATTCGCCGGGATACTCGCAGTTCACCCGGATAAATTCCTCCACGGTGAAATGCTCGTTGGTGTTGTGCCAGTTCACCCATGCATCGGGATGGAAGTATTCACGGATCGCGTCTACATCCTTACGCAGAACAGCATCCCAAAACTCTTTAATGTTCATAGCTTTCTCTCCATCATAAAGTTTGAGGAAAATTCATTAGGGAATTCTTCTCCGGTCAATTCAAAGCCATTTTTAGTCCAAAATGCTTTACTTTGCGGATTTCCCTTATCGATACCCAGCCGCACTTTTTCATAACCCAGTTGTGCCAAGTAATCAACACAGTCTGAAATAATAGCAGTACCGATGCCGTTTCTTTGGAACTTAGTATTCATTGCAAAAAAGCCAATCAACGCTGTTCCGGGGTGGGGATAATTCTCAATCAAGTCCATAACGGCAACCAGCGTGGCATTTTGAAAAAAGCCAATATAATGCTTGTCCTCGTAGCCCTTATTAGGCGGAAGTGCTTCCATATCTTCAATAATGCTCTCAACCGTAACCATCGGCGGGTGGTACTCATAGAAAATGGTATTATTCTTTAGTGCGTCATAAACCATTTCCGCATCTGCTGGAAGTAAATCACGAACAATGTATTGATTTGAAAGATGTTGGATTTTCATATTTACAGTTCCTTTTTCATCATGCTGGGAGCATACTCTTTATACCCATGCTTCGGGTAGAAGCTGCGGGATTCAAAGTATTCCTTACCGCCAAGGTGAACATGAGCTGCGGTTTTTCCTTGCTCTCGCAGATGCAGCTCGACAGTATGGAGCAGGCGTGTGCCGATGCCTTGGTGCTTTCTTGCAGCCTTGATATAGAGCCGGTGGAGCTTCACTTCGGTGGTGCCGGGGATAGAGTTGTAGCCAATGCAGCCGATCGCACGGTCATGCTCGTCAATTGCCAGCCAGAACATATCGCCGGTGTCAATGTAATTCTTCTGCACATCCAGCAGATCCTCGTTCAGTCTGGGAACCCGGCCAAGCGCGTCCTTGGCTTCCAGCACCATAAAGATCATATCGTCCCGGTACTTTTCATCATAAGGGATGATGGTATAGTTGGGGTATTCCAGTATGTAGTGCGTGTCGGTTTCCTCGGTCTGCATGAATCCCAACTTCTGATAGAGGTGCTTTGCCCGGTGATTCTCCTTGAAACAGCCAATGCGAATCTTTCTGTCCTGGGCAATACAAACCTTTTGGAGATACCGAAGAATGTCAGAGCCGATGCCTTGACCACGGTACTCCGGCAGCAGATGGATCTCCACCACTTCAAAATAGGGGTATTCAAAGAAATATTGAACGAAGCCAGCAAAGTTGCCATCAACCTCGATCACATTGAACTGCTTAATGTGGGAGAAGTCACCGTCAAAGTCTTTCCGTTGATAATCCTCGTCCCAACCCCAGATCTTTTCTACATAAGGACGGACAGAATCGGCCTTGAGTGCGTATATCAAATCGTGGTCGTCGGGTGTTGCAAAACGAATCTTGTAGTCCACCTCTATTCCTCCTTATTTCAGAGCATACTTCCAATCGCTGCCCTCTTGATAGTAGAAGAACTCGCTCAAATCTTCTTCCGTAAAAACACGGAACATATCGTTCATATCAAGAGACAGGTTGAGATTGGGTAGGTTCGCAATATCTTCCCACCAAACCTCACCTTCAGAGCTGGAACGCAATTCGCCCTCAAAATGAGTAGTCTTATAAAACAACACTACATATCTGCACTGATTTTCGCACCAGTCTTTGATGCCGCATAACTGCGGAGAGCGGATATTAAGCCCGGTTTCTTCCTGCACCTCACGGATCACGGCATCCGTAAAGGATTCTCCCAGTTCCACATGACCACCGGGGAAAGTAACACCTGACCAGTCCTGTTTTTTTCGGTCGATCACCACAACCCGGCTGCCGTCGCAGACCATGCACATATTTGTAAATTCCACTTTCTCGAACATTGCATTATCCTTTCATAAATCCGCAGCAGCCAATCTCGGACATTTCCCGGAAGCCCATTGACTTGTAAAAAGCAATGGTTTTCTGGGTGTTGTCCGTTGCCAGCTCGATCTGGCGCACATGGCTGTATCTGTCCAAAATAGCTTGCAAGAGTGCAGAGCCGACACCTTGGCGCTGATGCTCCGGGAACACCAAAATG
>JBJDYH010000061.1:0-4136 GCA_051867135.1 Faecousia sp.
TTGCTCATGTGGTTGAAGAGCAATCGCATCTGACGCTGTTCAACGACACCGAAGATGGTCAATAACCTGATGATCACGGCCACCTCATGCCCTCGAACCTCATTTGCGAACTTCATTTTTGGCTCCTTTGTGTAGACTTAGAAAACCGCATAGTGTAGAGGAAAAATGTTGCTACGCATAATGTAGACGAATTGTAAGTGCGGTGGAACATGCGTTGTCAATTCTCGACATTATGTGTATTCTGAGCCAGTTTTTCTTGGAGGATCTGGTTCAGCTCCATGCGGTCCGTAGTGATGAGCTGCTTCTCCAGAGGGGAAGCCTTGAACGAAACAGTGATGTGGTTAGAATTGGTTGAGATCAGCCCCTGCCCTCGCTCAAAGCGGGTGATGGACATGATCTCGGCATCGGAAAGATGGAGTATATTCTGGACTCGCCGAGCCTCATCATCCTCCAGATTCAAGATGATTTTGGTCTTCGCAACATTCAGAATACCTTTGCCGAAACGGCTGCGATCCAAATCACCGATGTCTTGTGTGGCTGCCACAGCAGATCCACCGTAGCCACGGATGATCTTGAAAATCTCCTGTACCCATTCGCCAGCAAGCGCTTTCGCGTTGTTGGGGTTATTGGTGTCATCGTCTCCGATCAGTTCCCATGCCTCGTCAATGAAGATTGCCTTCTCTTTGGTTCGATTCTCTTTCGCCTTATCCCAGACATAGTCAAGCGCCACAAACATGCCGACAGGAAGAAGTTCGCCGGTCAGCTCCGAGATGTCCAGGACAGTATAGGGATTATCCAGTTGGACATTCGTGTGTTGGTTGAAGGTTTTGGCGGATCCGTTGACCAGGCGATTGAGGATATTTCCCATCCTCTTTGTCTCCGGGGATTCCATGAGGATCTCATAGACATCTCCCAGGAGGGGCATCTCACGGTACTTCTCCGGATGTTCCGGATCGATCAGTGAGTCGTTGTTGTGGGTGATTCCCTTCTTCGCATAGGTGCGGATAAGCGCCTCATCGAGCAACTGCCGCTCCTCATGGGAAATATCGGGGATCAGAAGGGAGAAGAAAATGTGAAGCTGTTGGATCTTCTTGGCCAGAATGGAATTCTCATTTACGACACCGTCGATTAGTTCATTGACGCTCTGATCTTGCTTACGGATCTCGCAGACATTGATGCACTGCTTCGAAGCAGGGCTGATGGAAATGAACTCGCCGCCGATGTTGTTGCAGGCTCTCAGGAACTCATGGCCCTTCAGGGGTGCGATGATAAACACCTGCGTGCCTTTGCGCCTCATTCGTAAGGCAATCAACTGGAGGGTGAATGTCTTGCCGGCTCCGCTGGTGCCAAGCAGGACCATGTTGGCATTTTTGTAGGTGCGGCTATTGAAGATATCAACGATGACCAGGCTGTTATTGTGCTGATTGACGCCCAGCAGGATGCCGTTTTCATCACTCATCTCAAACGATGTGAATGGATAGCAGCTTGCTGCTGATGATGTGAGCATATTTCTTTTACTGGTCTCGAAGAGTTTCTTGTCCAGCTTACAGAATGGGAGAACGGAGAGCAGCGCCTGCTCCTGTCTGAACCGGCAGATGCGGATATCCATATCCTGCGAGATCATGAGGCGGCGAACCTCGGAAATGCGCCACTCCAGATTCTCAAGGGTGTCCGCTGTGATGGTGACCAGGGTGTTGCAGTAGTAGAAGTCCTCGTAGTTGGCGAGGCCTTCTTTCAGGAAGTAGCCGGAACGAATTGCGCTCTCGAAGTCATCGAAGTCGGTGTTCGTATCCGAGGCATCCTTGATGCGGCTTCGGTTGATCCGGATCTGCTGGCCGAGCTTTGCCTGAATTCTCTCTTTCGGTTCTCGTGTGAAAAAGAAATCCACATCTATTCCTTCGCCGGCATTCACCAGAATGCTTGTCCATCCCGCAACAACGCGTGGATTGTAGCCTTCTGAGGGAACGAGCAGATATGCGTGATAAACACCGTCCATCACAACATACGAACCATGCGTCAGGTCAATGGACTCAGGCGCCAGGACGCTCTTCAACGGGACCGGAACAGAAATGTCTGTGTCGGGGCGGGCCGCCTGAAGCTCTCTTACGCGCCGTTCAACCGGCTTCACCTCGCAGGTGGCACGGTTAAACACGGTATAGATGATCTCCATGAGGAAGGCATTTTCGTCCTCATGAGCGACCACAGCGTTGTCGCAGTGCAGGAAGTACTGCCTTGCTGTCTGAACAGCAGTTTCCAACTCAGAGACGATCTCAGAATACTCAGGCTTACGGTTGGTCACAGCCTCATACTCAAAGATAACCAGGAAGCGACGGGTGATCGCCTCCCGTGAGCCAATCGTCTGGATGAGATGGTAGTAGTCCAGCTGCAATTCTCTGCATTTGGGGTTTTCCTCTGCTTCCATATCTCTCTCAATCGTCCTGAGGTGCTTCTCAATATCAGCTTTCTTGGTGAGGACCTTGATTTGGATCTTCACCGGAGAGATCTTCATCCAGCTCGCGAAATTGGCAACGATGTTCTTTTGCTCAGAGATACTGCGAAGCAGGAAGTTGATCGGCTCGACCTCGATCACACGGATATATCGACCATCCGTGGTCTCAATGATGCCATTTCTGATATCTTTGACCGGGATAAAGTCTTCCGCCTTGGGGGGCTGTTTCTTCTTGGAATGTCTGGAGGTTTGCTTGGAGGTACGCTTTGCCGGCTGTCTGGGCTTTTTGCGCCGCTTACGCTTTTGGGGCTTTTGCTTGATGCGGATCCCCAATTGCTCAGGAGGCGTGTGCTGCGCAGCTGCCGGATTTGCCCTGGGCGGCTTGGATTCGGGCTCGGGCGCTTGGACATCGGAACGGTAGAGGGTTCTGCGGTGGAGGATCCACCTCAGCCAGTTGACCACGAACTCAGACAGGGAATCACCTTCAAAGCCCACTACTGCAAAAATCCCCAGCGGCAGCGAGATCAGGCAGAGAAGGATGATCCGTGTAGTGAGTGAAAGGGGCAACTTGATAATGGGAAAGCCTGATAGTAAAACGAGCACGCAAGCCTCGATGGCATTGCGTGCTCGAATCATGCCGCCAAATAAGCGCCCGCTGGTTAGAAAGTTTGGCGGGATATAGTAGATATCCCGTTCTTCATTCGGTTTGCTCATATTTGGCCTCAATTCTGCAATTAGTTACCTATGATCCAGAAAGGACCACCTGCGCCAGCAGTCTTGCTGGCTTCATTCAGAATGATGGACAGATCCCAGGCCTTCTCAGAACGCTGATAGCTGGCTGGGTCGGCTACGAGGATCTTGCCATCAGAAGTGCAGCCGCGAAGGACGATAAAGTGGCCGCTGGAGGTAAAGTGGCCCTTGGTCATAAGCGCCACAACCAGTTTCCCGTCCGTCAGGGCATCCACGATGCGCTGCGGTTCAGATGCCGTGCATCCTTCGACAGCCAGTCCCCAAGCTTCAGCAGCTCCGGGAATGAGTGAATGGTAGGAACCACTGCCGCTGCACCAGTAGCCGTTCTCATAGGCCCACTGGGCCATGTGCGGCGGATCAACGGTCTCGGATGTAAGACTGGAGACAACGATTGACATCGATGTGGGACCACATGCATAGCCTCCGATCGTATCTGTACCATAGGGCTCATACTTCCAACGCTCGTCCAGCTGGTTGTAATACACAACCTGCGTGGAGCCATCGGAAAACACAACCCCATCATAGGAAAGGCCCATAGCAGAGAACTCGGTGTCGCTGAGGCCCTGGTAAACACCATCGCCCAGGAGGACCGTGAGGTTCTGTGCATACTGACTTGCCAGGAGTTTCTGATCGTCAGACAGGTGGAACACTTGGTCGGCAAAGTAGGCCTCGCCATTATAGGCGATGGTATAAACCCGAATCGTCTCATACGACGTCTCAGAAGTTTCACCTTCAGATGTGCTGTTCTCGCTCGTTTCAGCCTCACTGGCCCCAGAAGAGGATTCCGAAGTCACTTCGCGCTCCTCATCGGTATAGGTGAAGGAGTAGAGCTTGTCCTTGTTGGCAGCAAGCAGTTCCTCCATGTCTTCTTGCGAGATGGAGGCTGCGTCAGTGTCTTTATAGGCACAATACTGGGAAACAAAAGCGTTGGCATTGA
>JBJDYH010000062.1:0-4134 GCA_051867135.1 Faecousia sp.
AGGCTCGTTTGGAGCCTGCCGGTAGTCTATTCTCAGGGGAGGCTTTGACGCTTACGCTCTTTTTTATGCTGACAGACAGAAAGCCGCGCAGGACGAGAAAGGAGAAAAAGCGCATGAGAAAATTGATTGACAACGGCACTACCCCGCCCGCAAGACCGCCCTATACAGCGAGGAACGCCGGGAAGCGCGGCGGTATACCTGAGCCGCCGCATTGTAAGCGCATGAAAATATGTCTGCTGTACGACGGCTTTTTTTCTTTTGCCGTCGTGCGGCAGTTCATTTAATCTTCGGTCGAAGTGCAGAAACCGGAGCTGGATTGTAGTTCTCTTTGTGTGTGTTCTTCAAATTCGGCTTGACTATATTTCTCAACGCCGGTTAGCGTTCCATTGCCGGAGGCATCCAGGGTGGTAAAGTCACGGACTGTGTAAACATCGACGGTTCCATCCACGCTCCCGAAAGTACGGATTGCGCCCTTAAACTTTCCGCTGGTCAAGTCCTCACCGTTGGAGGTCAGTACATCATGGAAAAAGCGAACCTTTTCGCCGTTGAAATACCACTGGTCATTTTTAATATCATAGGTTACGCCAAATTCCTCATACTCTTTTGCCATATCTTCAAGTTCCTTTTCGGAGGGCGGATCGCCAGCTATGGCAACGATGGGAGCAGGATTTTTGATTGCCTCAATGTCACGGGCGGCAAATTCCGCCTCTGAAAACTCTTTCACACCAATCAGCTTTCCGCTGAGGTCAAAAGAGCCATCATCAGATCGGGCAAAGTTGCTGAAGTCACGGACAGCATAAACATCGACTACGCCATGCTCATTGAAAAAATCATTTCCAGCCTGTGTCCCGTCCTCAATGGTATAGTAGTCCTCAAACCATCGTACCGTTTTGCCCTGATATGGTAATTCATTTTTGTCTCTGTCGTAGGTAAGGCCAAACTGTTCATAGGGTTTGAACAATTTCTCATACGATATATCATTATCTGCCCATCCATCCTCGGCAGTTGCGGAGAGAGAAGGTGTGTTGGTAGGAAAAGTGCTGCTATCCTGAGATGCCGCCGCAGCTCCACATCCAGTTAGGCATCCCACAAGCAACACGCCGCCAAAAGCCAAGGCGAATATTTTTTGGGTGTTCATAAATAAAAACCATCCTTTCTTTGAGTGTATCTAAAGAATACCACCCCTGTTTGTGATACATTTGGGATTAGTTTGGGATTTGTGTGTAGTTGAAAAGCGGCGGGTCAATCGCCCGCCGCTTTTCAATATTTATCAAATTGTAAATGAAAATTTTACCCCAGCTTGTGTATTGCAGGCCGTACACTTACTTTCATATTGCCGCAGTATTTCTTGCACGATATACAGCCCCAACCCGCTTCCGCCGGTTTTCCGGCTCCTTGACTGTTCTACACGGTAGAACGCATCAAACAGCTTTGGAATACTATCCTCTGATATATGTTCCCCTGTGTTTTCAACGGAGAATACTACTCGCTCATGCTCCGTCAACACAGAAATCCAAATGTATGCACCTTGTGGGGAATACTTGATTGCATTTCCAATGAGATTTGAAAATACCTTTTCCATCAACATTCTATTTCCGGCTATGAAAGCGGATGGGGAAACATCAAGATGTATTTGCAAGTCCTTCTCTGCAATTAAATCCTCGGTTTCACTCAAATAGGATTTGATAATCTGAACGCAATCCAAGTTGTCTTTTTTGAAATCCACCCCCGCAGTTTCCAGCCGGGAGATTGTCAATATCTCCTGCACCATTGTTTCGAGGGTGTTCGCAATTTCCAGCGATCTTGTCAAATATTTTTCACGGTCTTTGTATGCCCCAATGCCCAGTAGCATCCCCTCCAACTGGCCTTTGATAATGGTTACAGGTGTTTTCAACTCGTGGGACACCGCCGAAAAGAAATCTGTACGAGCCTGTTCCAACTTCTTTTCATGCTCAATATCGGCTTCAAGTTTCTTGTTTGCACTTTGCAAATCGGAGAGAGCAACGGAAAGATTATGGGATAGCTTGTTTAGGCTTTTCCCCAGTATTCCCAATTCGTCAGTTCGTTGTTCCTCAACCGACCAATCTAACTGCAAGTCAGACATTTTTTCAGATATTCGACTGATCTCCAGTACAGGCTTTGTAATCATGCGGGAGTATAGCCATGATACGACAAAGGCAATTACCAAAACTATCAGCAGGATAAGCGGAAAAACACGGATAAAGGATTGTTGCAGTTCTGAAATTTGCTCTGCCTCGCCATAGACAACAAGTGTATAGCGGTCACTACCATCAAGAAAAGAAAAGTAGTATTGATTTGATAAGATGGGTGAAATTTCGCCAAGTCCAACGACTGATGCTTGAGCGATGTTAACGCCCCATTCATTATCAAATTCTTTTGTGGGCAACGGAACCCAATCACCGCTGCTGTTGTATAGCTTAACTGAATTGATCTCCATATCCGCAATAAACTGATCGAACAGACCGCCACTATCTGAGAAAGACACTTGCTCAAGTTCGGAAATGAAGCTCTGCGCCCGTTCATCCAAAATCATATTTAGCCTGTTAGAGTAGGTCTGTGGCATTAGCCATGCCAGCAGGCCAAATACTAACAGCGATACACATAACAGCATAACGGATGTAATTAAAAATACTTTGACAAGCAGACTGCTTTTAATTTTCCTTATCAATTTTGTATCCCACCCCTCTGATTGTTTGAATGAAATCAATCCCCAGCTTTTTTCGCAAGTTCTTGATATGTGTATCAACTACACGCTCATCTCCATAAAAGTCGTACCGCCACAGCTTATCCAAAAGATTTTGCCGTGTCAAAATGCGTCCTTGATGGGTCAGCAGCTCATTCAGCACCCCAAATTCCCGCTGTGTCAGTTCATAAGCTGCTCCGTCCACCGTGGCCGTATAATTATCGCAATCCAATACAAGGTTCTGGTAAGCAATCGTTTTGTGTTCATCTTCTTGGGGCCTGCCGCTCCGCCGCAGGACAGCGGCAATTTTCCGAATTAAAATCGGCATCGAAAAAGGTTTTGTAATATAGTCGTCTACTTGTAAATCCAGTCCTCGGATTTGTTCGTCCTCACCGCTTAATGCGGTCAGCATAATGATAGGAACATCAGATTGCTTGCGTATCAATTCACAGACACCGTAACCGTCAATTTTGGGGAGCATAATGTCCAACACAATTAAATCATATCGTTCTCCCGCAAATAGTGATATTGCCTCAACTCCATCGCTTGCAACAGTTACTTCATATCCTGTTTCTTGCAAGAAATTCTGCAAAAGCTCTTGAATATCAAAATCGTCCTCAACGACTAAAATCTTTTGCATGGTATCACCTCCGAATGTAACATATCATAGAAATTTGTGATTAAAGTGTAGTTACACATTTTTGCTTTTATATCTTTTATCCCACGGTTTTTGTGCATCCTTTGGTATGAGCCAGATCGTTGCCACTTTAATTGCACCAGGAATACGCCCAGAGGAATCTCCTGGTATGCCATATTCCCAAAGTAGTATAGAAGCAGCCTGCGCCGCTGCTGAATTTCTATTTTTTGATTATACTGCGCAAATGTGACAGTTTCAAGAATGTAGGGATGAACTATCACAGCCACTATATAGAGATGTTACTTCCTATATCAAGAGATTTTACATCGTTTAATAAGAGATGCTGTTTCCGTATAATAATCTCATTAGATCAAACAGGACGGGCGGTGAGCTTATGAGCGACGGAAAAAACGGATTCTCAAACTTTGGTGAGTTTGACTTTAAGCCGATAGGGCAGGCTATAAAAAAAGCCCGTGAAGCGCGAGGTGTTACCAGGGAGCAGCTTTCTGAAAAGATTGACTATGCACCCCGGCATATACAGGCGATTGAAAATGAGGGGCAGATGCCCAGCTTTCAGCTATTTATTCAGTTGGTCACGATGTTCGACATTTCTGTGGATCAATACATATTCCCAGAAAAAGCAATGGGGAAAAGCACAACTCGCAGACAGCTTGACGCATTGCTGGATAAATTAAGCGAAAGAGAATTGTTGGTTGTAGAAGCAACCGTACAAGGCTTATGGTAAACGCTCAACCACAGGTACCTTGACGGAATAAATTGCGGGGCTCCGGAT
>JBJDYH010000063.1:0-4122 GCA_051867135.1 Faecousia sp.
AGCTGCTCATACGCCGTCAGAGGGTCGTAAATACCGGGCTGCGCGTTTGGAGCCGGAGTCAGATACAGAGTCCCGTCCGCCGCCGTTTTCCATACATATGCGCTATATCGTACCCAATGGGAGCTGGTGCGTTCAAACAGATGCTTCATATTCTAATTCCTCCGTCATACGGTTCTTCTTCCCGCAATCAATGTGCCGCCATCTTCCAGAAAATCTCTTTCCAGCATGGTCAATGGCTGCTGCCTGTCCGCCCTTTGTTTGAGGGCGGCGAGCAGCTTTTTTCGTATCTGCTTCAGCATGGTGCCGCGCACCTTGCGAATATTGCGGTCGCTCTGCTGACGGATGGCAGCGATTCGCGTTGTGCTGAACTGACGCACACCGCACAGGAACAGCAGCTCCTTATGATCCTTTCTCAGTTCCATCAGGATCTGCGACAGGTATTCCTCGGTCACCAGTTCGTGGATGTCGTAGGGGCAATCGAATAGCGCATCAATGAAATCGCCCCTGCGGATTTGCTTTTCCACCACATCGTTCAGTGTATTCGGGAAATAGAGCTCATTGGCGGAGGCACCGTAGTCCAGAGGCAGGTCATCTCCGCTGCGGCTGAGCTCATGGTAGCGTTCCCGGCGCTCCCGGTTGGCGTCCAGCTTGTCCCACCACGCAATCACATTTTCATAATCCCGCTGTGTTCGCGCGGCATCTTCCAGCCGGGCCAAGGCTTCGGCCCGAAGCTCCCGCTTGAGCTTTTTGCGCGCCGGTTCCTCGTCCCCGGCATCATCTTCCAGGGGATGCTCTTCGGCGTCGGCTTCCGTGCGATCGATAAGGGTTTGCTCCAGCGCGACTTGCTGCCGGGTCTGCTCTTCAGATTGCGGATCTTCAGAATCATCCAATTCTACAGCATCCACGAAAGTGATGTTCCTGCGCTTCTTCTTTTGCTTTTCGAAAGAAGCTTCTTCTTCGGTCTCTTCGGAATCCTCATCAACCCAAAGAGCATTTTCATCTTCTTCGTCGCTATCTTCATCGTCAACATCCATCCTGTCATACAGGACAGCTTCGGTATCATCTTCGTCATCGTACCTATCCCCAAAATCATCTCTGAACAAAACAGGCACCTCCCTTCGCAAAGATCATGAAATCTCAGATTATTTTTGGAAATCGGTTCCGCTAAACACCCATTATTTCTCCTCTTTGTGAAGGAGGTCATGAATATCGTTCATCATCCGGGCACTCCCGGTGCAAATCAGAGAGCCTTGCCCTGATGGACGGCAGCTCAGGTGCATGGTCACCAGGAATGGAAATTCATACAGGCCGGTGCCCATAACCCTTTTGCCCTTCTCAAAGCCTTATGCTGCAAGGGTTTTGAGTGGGTTTTTTGCATGGGTTGGCAGGGGCTCACGTTGTCTCCTCATCCATCGCATAAACGGTTACATGGCATCGGAACTATTTTATCATATCACAAAACAGTAACGACTTCAATATTCGGAGGATCACAGTTAATGGCCCAAAACATATCATCTCAAAACTGCTCTTATTTGACCCGCCGCATCCGTGGAACCACCTACAAGGTAAGGGTGGTGTTCAGTGAAACCAGTCAGGAAACCCTGGCGGAAAAAATACTTCGCATTGTTCGCAATGAGGTCTTGGATCAGGACGGAAAATGTGGTATCATGACGGTACCACAAATGAGCCGTCAGTCTGAAAGGAGCGCATCATGAGCGCAAAGCAGACTGAAGGAAGGATCACAGCCCTGTACGAGAGGTTGTCCCGTGACGACGAGCTGGCTGGGGACAGTAATTCCATTCTGAATCAGAAAAAGTATTTGGAGAACTATGCCCAACAGCAGGGTTACGACCACGTTGTCCACTATACCGATGATGGTTATTCCGGCGGAAATTTCGAACGCCCCGCCTGGAAACGGCTGGCGGCGGACATTGAGGGCGGAAAGGTCGCGCATGTCATCGTCAAGGACATGAGCCGGATTGGACGCGACTATTTGCAGACCGGCTTTTATACCGAGGTGTTTTTCCGCCAGCACGGCGTTCACTTCGTTGCCATCTCCAACGGCGTGGACAGCAACGACCAGAACAGCAACGAATTCGCCCCGTTCCTGAACATCATGAACGAATGGTACCTGCGCGATCTGAGCCGCAAGCAGCGCACCGCCATCCGGGTCAAAGGCGAATCCGGCAAGCCCACCACCAACAGCGTGATCTACGGGTACAGAAAGGACCCGGAAAACAAGTACCACTGGCTTATAGACGAAGAAGCAGCGGCTGTGGTTCGCAGGATCTACCGACTGACCCTTGAGGGCCACGGACCCTATGAGATTGCCCGTATCCTGTATGAGGATCAGGTTGAAACTCCTGCCGTGTACATGGCGCGGAAGAAGATGGGGCCATGGAAAAGCAGAGAGGAATTGCCCAATCCCTATGCCTGGAATGGGACATCCGTCTGTCAGATACTGGCCAAGCCGGAGTACATGGGTCACACCGTCAACTTCCGCTCACACAAGGAGTCCTACAAGGACAAAAACCGGGTGCTTCACCCGAAAGAGGAATGGCTGATTTTTGAGAATACCCACGAGCCCATTGTGGACAAGGAAACCTGGGAGCTGGCACAGAGGCTGCGGAAAACGCCCCGCCGCATAGACACGGTAGGCGAAGCCAATCCCCTGACGGGACTGCTCTACTGCGCGGACTGCGGAGCGAAGATGTACAACCATCGCAATCGGGGCAATCCGGAAAAGCACCGCGTCCCCTATAATTGGTTTGAATGCTCCACCTACACGCTGGCATATCAAAGGCGCACCCGTGCCTGCCATAACCACCACATTTCGACCAACGCCGTGCGGACGCTGCTTCTGGAAACTATCCGCACAGTCAGCGCCTACGCCATTGCGAATAAAGATGAGTTCATGGGAAAGGTGCGTTCCGCCTCACAGCTCAGGCAGGCAGAAGCCGTCAAGGACACCAAACGTCGGCTAAATAAGGAGCGCAAACGGATGACGGAGCTTGACGGCATCATCAAGAAGCTCTACGAGTCCTTTGCCATCGGGCGGATTTCAGACGAGCGCTTCGACAGCCTGCTGGCGGAATATGAGGGAGAGCAGAAAGCGCTTGCCGCATCTGTGGCGGACGCAGAGCAGCGGCTGTCCTCCTTTGAGGAGGATACAGACCGTGCAGAGCAGTTCCTTGCGCTGGCGAAGCGATACACCGACTTTACGGAACTGACCACGCCCATGATCAACGAGTTCATCGACAGAGTTGTTGTCCATGCGCCGAAAAAGATCGATGGTGAGCGGGTACAGGAGGTAGAAATCTACCTGAAGTTCATTGGGCGGTTTGATCTGCCCGAGCCTGAGCTGACACCCGAAGAAATCAAGCATCAGGAGCAACTTCGCCGGCACCGCGTCAAGAGCCGGGAGCGCTATCAGCAAATCAAGAGTGGTGAGCACAAAGTTGGCGAACCGTACCGACTGACTTGCCGATGCTGCGGAAAACCCTTTGACTGTAAGGTATCCAGCGGAATGTACTGCAGCGCCAAATGCCGGGCAAAGTTTTATCGCGAGCAAGAGGCAAATCGCAGAAGCCGGGAATGCACCTGCGCGAACTGCGGGCAAGTCTTTACCACAACGAAGCAGAATGTAAAATACTGCTGTGAAGCCTGCAGGATGGAAGGCCAGCAGACAAGGCAGAAGGAGCGCTCTGCGGCCAAGAAGACGGCAAAGGTGCAGGATGGGCAGACGGAAGCTGCCGCGGAAGAAACGGCATGCGATTAATCACGCTGCACACCAACAGCCCTTACGATACGGGGAAAACAGATCACAGGTGCATAACTGATTTCAGGCAATGCGGGAGATTACCTCCCCGTTGCCTTTTCTTTATACACTTCATGTAAAGCTTTGTGTGGACTGCCAAAAGCAGCATGCTGCCTGAGTATATTCAGCGTAAAGCTCAGAATACAAGAACAAACATAACCCTTCCCGCCCCGGAGGTTACGAGGGCCTACAGGAGGTATTTATGCGAATCAATAATGACTTTATCATCATCGGCGTGGACGCCGGCTATGGCAACATGAAGACGGCGAACACCATCTTTCCGACCGGGCTGGCGGCGATGGACA
>JBJDYH010000064.1:0-18542 GCA_051867135.1 Faecousia sp.
TGCTGGAGTTCTCCGGCTCCTGCGCAGGCTGTGCCGAGACCAGCTATGCTCGTCTGGTTACTCAGCTCTTTGGCGACCGTATGTACATTTCCAACGCTACCGGCTGTTCCTCCATCTGGGGCGGCCCCGCTGCTACCTCTCCCTACTGCGTCAACCAGGAAGGCCACGGCCCCGCTTGGGCAAACTCCCTGTTTGAGGACAACGCAGAGCACGGTCTGGGTATGTACACCGCTCAGGCAGTTATCCGTGAGTCTCTGGCCAACAAGGTTCGCTCCGTAATGGAGAACACCGCTTCCGACGAGCGCAAGGCTGCTTGCCAGGCTTGGCTGGATACCTTCAACGACGGCGAAGCCAACAAGGCTGCTACCAAGGCTCTGGTTGCCAACCTGGAGTCCAATGTCTGCTGCGACACCGTAGCCGATATTCTGGATAAGAAGTCCTACCTGTCCAAGAAGTCCGTTTGGATCTTCGGCGGCGACGGCTGGGCATACGACATCGGCTTCGGCGGTGTTGACCATGTTCTGGCTTCCAACAAGGATGTAAACATCTTCGTATTCGATACCGAGGTTTACTCCAACACCGGCGGTCAGGCTTCCAAGGCTTCCAACATCGGTCAGGTTGCTCAGTTTGCAGCTTCCGGTAAGGAAACCAAGAAGAAGTCTCTGGCTGAAATCGCCATGAGCTACGGCTATGTTTATGTTGCTCAGATCGCTATGGGCGCAAACCAGGCTCAGACCATCAAGGCTATCTGCGAGGCAGAAGCTTACAACGGTCCTTCCCTGATCATCGGCTACGCTCCCTGTGAGATGCACTCCATCAAGGGCGGCATGACCAACTGCCAGGCTGAGATGAAGAAGGCTGTTGACTGCGGCTACTGGAACCTGTTCCGCTTCGATCCCTCCAAGGAGACCGGCAAGTTCACTCTGGACTCCAAGGCTCCCAAGGATGGCTATCAGGAGTTCCTGATGAACGAGGCTCGCTACAGCCGTCTGACCCGTGAGTTCCCCGAGCGCGCAACCGACCTGTTCGCTAAGAACGAGGCTGCCGCTAAGGAGCGCTGGGAGCATCTTAACAAGCTGGTTGAGATGTACAAGGACTAATTCCTAAACGCTACCCGCCCCTGTTTTTCAGGGGCGGGCTTTTTAAGAGGTAAATATGATTTGTACCATTATTGACATCCGCGGAGACTATGCCACCGTCCGCTATGCGGACACCGGGGTGGAAAGCGAAGTTGCCATTGCCCTGCTCCCCTTGGGGGCCGACATCGGCGACAAGCTGAAATTTGAAGATTTTGAGTTTACATTCCTGAAATAACAGATTACTGCATAGGCAAAAGGCACAGAATTGGAAGTTCCATCTTCCAATTCTGTGCTCTTTTTTATTTTTCCAGATATGCCTGTCGCCCCGGAACAGCAAACAACCCCCCCCAATTCCCATCAGCCATAACACCGCAACCGTGCACTAAGCCGCCATGGCATCGCAGGAGAGCATGGTCTTTTTCTTGTCCCATCGGTCACTAAACGCTCCGGCGAAGATACTGAAAACCGCATAAGAAGGATACTGCTTCAGCTTACCGTTTTCATTGAAAGCATGATCGGCCATTTGATGATAATCCTTCATGCTGGGTGGCAACCTCCCGCAAGGCTTCCGTAAGCTCCTCCACATGGGCATCCAACCATTTCAGCAGTTTTGAGGATAACCTCGCCTGCTGCAGGTAGATGCTTCGGTTCCTGGTCAGAGAATGATAATACTGACCATAGAAATTACTGACAGCCGTAAAGTAAAAAAACATTTGCGCCATATTTTCCAGATCATAGGAATTGAGTGCGCCCTCCGTCAAATAAGCCCCCACATAATCTGTAAAATCAGCAATGTCAATCTCGCCGTTCTTACATCCCGGCGACGCATAAACATAGGATCGGATGATTTCCCACACCAGCGGATGCACACAGGCCGTTGTCCAGTCGATTACACCGTTGATGCGGTTTTCGCCGCAGATGAGCTGGGTGATCATGAAATCACCGTGGGTGTTTGCGCAGGTAAACCGGTGAATATCAAATTCATAAGCCGGGAAACGCTCTAAAATCCGCATATTGGATTGGATTTCCTCCGCAACCAGGAAGTCGCCCTTTTCAATCGCTTTTTGCAGGGTAGCCTGATATCCCCGTAAGGTGGCTTCGGGGGTTCTGTATTTGAAAAAATCCCCGCCAATTCCAATGTGCAAATCCGGGAAATCGCTCAGCGCAGTATGGATCCTCGCAAGCATTTTTGCCGATTCCCCCATGAGCCACCGGGGCGCATGATGATAAGAATACACCATTCCTTCGATAAAATGCTGGACATGGAACCGTCTTCCGTTTTCGTCTGTGGAAATCACATTTCCCTGCTTGTTTTTCACAAATCGGCACACCGGAATTCCCTTTTTCAGAAGATGGGCGCAAACTTCCGGTTCCAGCTCCGGATGATTCATTTCATTCTCGCTGGCATATTTGACTACATATTTCTCACCCTTGCAGAAGATAAAATAGGTCAGAGAACCGGCGCCGTAATTCGACATTTCCACCCGGTCAGCGTCCAGCTCATACAGCCTGAAAAGGCGCAGTTTGATCTGTTCCATTTCAAGCTGGGCAACAAGCGCTAGCCTTGTTTCATCCAATTTCTTGAGCAATTCCGCAATGGGAATCCGTTCTCCGGCCAGCAATTCATTTACTGAGATTCCAAGCAGACTGCACAGCGGCTCCATATAGGCCACGTCCGGCAGTCCTTTCCCACATTCCCATTTTGAAATGGTTTTTTCGCTCAGCTCCAGCCTGTCCGCAACCTCTCTCTGGGTGTATCCTTTTTCCCGCCGAAGCCCGGCAATAAACAGGCCGATTTTTTTCTGATCCATGGATTCTTCCTCCTAACAAGCATTTTCTTTACCATAACTCTTTCGCTGCAGAAAAAGAACCTACGATCCGTAGAGTTTGATTTATCTCATAAAAACCGCTAAGGTGTCCTTGCCTCTGCCGTGACTTCATAAGCTGTATACTCGTGGTCGAACTCATAACCGAGTTTTTCAGCCAGACGAACAGAGTGCATATTTTGAGCATCCCAGCTTGGATACAAGCCTTCGTCCAGACATTTCAGTATCAAAGCGGAACACGCGATCGTTGCGAAATGCTTCCTTCTTTCAGGCTCTATTGTATCTACTTCAATTTCAATTCCTTCGTTATATCGAGAAAAAGAAGAAGCGCCGGAAACGATCTTTCCATCTTTCAGAATCACCATACCCCTTCCTATTTTCAGGTACTGTTCTTTACTTTCAAATGCCGAAACGAAATCGGCAAAATCGGGGCTTTCCAGGCATTGATCGTAAATAGCCGCGTCGATTTGCCTGAGTTGGTACTCCGGCGGAAGCTGGCGGATTTCCTTTTGCAGCTTCTCCACATCAAAGAGCGTATCCTTTTTGATGGCAAATCTTTTGACTTTCTTCGCGGAAGGATAACATTCTTCAATCAATGCAAACCATGCTTCATCCTGCGCGGTCAAGATTACAAATCCGTCAGGCTTATTCATAACCAGCTCTCTGTCCGGTTTTCCGGCAAAGAATCCGAAACATCCCACAAAGGCAAATGCAGATTCCGGTTTTTCGGTATCCGTAACATAAATCTTGCCCATAACATTCTGTAAGCACGAATAAATAAGCGTTTCCTGCCAGCCGAAAAATAAACCTTTGACCTTTGATGTGTCTTTTAACTCGTATACCAATGGTAACTCATTTTGATGATTCATTTACTCCACCGTCTTTTCAAATGCCACCGTTTTGTCCTTCATAGAAATCTTCCGCACCTTATATCCATACTGCGTTAGCTCCTTTTTATAGGTCAAAAACGAGTGATCGATTGCTAAGCCTACTATAGTCTCTATTTTGGAAAAGGTCAACTGAAAACTATCCGTGCCATTTTCCTTTATCCAATTCCATAACGGAGTATACTTACCCATGTTTTACCCCTACCTGTAAATCCAGTTTTCTAGCCAAATCGAACCAAAGCGCAGGATATTTTACACGCCTCTTTCCTTACAGACGGAAAATTCACCCTTGCGGCAACAAACATTCACACGGGGGCTATGTGTCATGCCCAGAAGCCGATCCATTTCCCGGGCAACGGATTCATATTGTCCTTTTGTATGATGTACCAGCACATAGTCTGCCACTTTGATTTTCCCGGCAGCCTGCTGACAGAACGCCCTCACCGGAGCGGCCAGGGAGAATGCCCAAATGGGTGTGCAGATGGTCACACGGTCATAAACACTCAAATCCACTCCAAGCGGTTCAATGGGCATAGCCCAGCGGTGCATGGCAAACCGTCCGCACCACCAGAAGCCCAATGTACCTTCGGTGCGTTCGGTAGATTTGATTTCGTAGACTTCCCCGCCTACCCGGTTGGCAGCCTCATAAGCCACCTTTTTCACATAGCCCATTCTGGAGAAATATACCACCAAATGGTTGCTGTTTGCCCCTATATTGGGATAATCCGAAATATGGACGCAGAATGCCTCCTGCTTGCCAAACACCCAGGCCATATACCCGGTAATCGCCTGACAGAAGCCAAACACAAAGTAAATGGTGGACATGAAATTTGGCGGGAAGATTACAAACTGAATACAAATCCACAGCATCAGCGTGATGCCGAACAGGCCGCCCAGGACAACACCGCTTTTCTGTTTGCGTAAGAGTAAAAGCGCCGCCGTCAGGTTGCTTAACCCGTTCACAATCAAAAGGGCGAAGCCGGAAAAGATGTAGTTCTGGAACAGAACATCCGCAAAGGGAAGCACCTGAAAATACGGCAGCAACGCATCCATTCCCATGGTTCTTCCGCTGGGGTCGTAAAGCATCATAAGCGATCCGCCCACCGCACCAATGCCGATAAACAGCGTCCAAAACACCAGCCACCGCCTTGCGATTTGGAACCGTGTGTGTTTCCCTTTCTGAACCTGCTTTCTATCTTGTTTCATAAGTTTCACTCCCCTGCTCCATACATTGCGTTGTGTATTTTGTATTTGCAGTTTTTTACACTCCATATTTTACAAGGGTATTCGGATTTCAGATAGACTTTTTTTATATCTTTATGTGTTCGTTTTATAGATTCCCTCCAAAAAAACGCAGCGCAATTGCTTGCGCTGCGCAGACTGTAGAAAAAGGTATCCGTAGGGGCCGATGCCCACATCGGCCCTTTGTAAAATGCTACGAATTCGCATAAATTTATCAATAATATGGAAGATTTTACCGCGGGGCGATGTGCTCAATCGCCCCCTACAATTCCGAATTGCCGGGTTTATCGACACGCAGCGAAGCGCAATTGCTTGCGCTGCGGTTATATGTATTCACTTGCCTTCTTCGATTTTCTTTACCGAGTCATCATACAAAGCTTTTCGCAACTGCATCAAATAATCGCTGTGGGCAACCTTGTCGTTCCCATAGGTCAGGTTCAGCTCATATTCCAGAGGAATCCAAGTGGACAAAGGGGAAAGGTTATGCTGGAAAACCGCTTCCAGATTGTCGATGGCTTTGTATAGCTTAGCTTCCGGAGTCTGCCGGGCGTTCATTTCCTCGTAAAGGGCATTCATTTCCCGGGCGTAGGTTTGGGGCAAGGTGTTCACCCAGTCAGACAAAAGAGCGTCTTCCCTCTCCTCGTTTGCCTTTGTTTTATCAAAGGTAGGAATATCCCCGGTAAAGCACTCTCCCAAATCGTGGATGATGCACATACGGATCACCTTGTCCATATCCACATTGGGAAACTCATCCCGCATAAAAAACGCCATCAGCGTAGTCATCCAGCTATGCTCTGCCACGCTTTCATGGCGGCCTTCGGCGGTATAGCAATGGCGTGTGGTATCTTTCAGGCGGGAAGCCACCGTCAACGCGTTCAAAAGCTCTCTTACTTCCATAATTCTCTCCAAAACGGCAGCATCCTATCGCTTTTACAAGGATAGGATGCTTGGTTTTTATTGTTCTTCCTCTTTGGCAGAGGGTTCTTCCCCGGGCGGGTTTGGCGGCAGGTCGCCGGGATTGTTGATTTTCTCCCGGGAGATGCCCTTGGCCTTCAGCCGGTTTGCGGCAAATTCACCCAGCAGAGTATACATCACCGAGGCCATAGGAATCATCAAAAACATTCCCGCAACACCCATCAGCTCGCCGCCTACCGAAACAGCTACCAGCACCCACATTCCGGGCAGGCCGGTATGGGCACCAACCACTCTGGGATAAATCAGGTTGTTTTCAATCTGCTGCAAAATCAGGAACATCACCACAAACCATACAGCCATCATTGGGTCTTCCACCAGAATAAACAAAGCACCAAAGAAGCAGCCTACAAAAGCGCCCACGATGGGGATGAAGGCAGTAACCGCAATCAAAACGCTGACCAGCGGAATGTAGGGCATTCCAAAAATCGCCATACACACGGCGAACATACAGCCAAGAATAATGACCTCCACCGACTGGCCGGAAAGGAAGTTGGAAAAAGTCACATTCGCCAAACGCATTACCCGAACAATATAATCCGCCCAGCTTTCCGGCAGGATGGCATACCCGATGCGCTTGCATTGACGGGCCAGAACTTCCTTGCGGCTCAGGCAATAAATCGCAAACACAATGCTAACAATAGCGGTATAAATGCCGCTGACAATGCTGCTGATGGTAGAAATCGTGCTGGAAAGCAGGGTTGCAAGGCTGCTGCCAATCTGATCCAGAGCGGTCTCCAGCATACCTGTCAGCTTTGTGATATCAAAGGCCTGAATGATGTTTTCATTGACCCACGCAAGCAAATCCGGATTATCCGCAAGGAACTCTTGAATATACTTTGCCGCATCCTGGAAGAATCCGGGGAGGCGGCTGACCAGAGTGCGAGTCGTATCCAACACCTGAGGGATAATGAGCCAGAAAACAGCAGCCAAAACCAGCAGGAGAAGAATCCAGGTGATCAGAATGGCCAGCACACGGCGAAGCCCTTTCTTTTTCATTTTCCCAAGCCATTTATTCTCAATCCCCCGCATAGGAACATTCAGAATAAACGCCAGACCCGCACCCAGGGCAAAGGGCATAAAAATTCCCTTAACGGTGCCATATACTGCGCGAAACCGCTCCGGCTCGTGAAGAATCCAGTACACCACAATGCAGCCGCAGGCCAGCAAGAAGATATTGCGCAGTGTTTTCTTATCCAAATACACAGCCTCGCCTCCTTTGCAATCACCTTACTATGATAGCAGACGAACAAAAGAAAATCATGAACAAAGCAAAAATTCGCCGCTTTTCTCCTCTTTATTTTAGTGTCCGAAATAAAACCTGTCAATAGGAATATAAAAAGAATTCCCGGCATAGGTTTATTTCGGCAGCAAAATGCAGGGAGGGAATTGTATGGCAAATACAATCGAGGAACGAGCCTGTGAGTTGGCTGTTTATGTCATAGAAAACAATGCAACCGTACGCTCTGCTGCGAAGCATTTTGGCATCTCCAAATCCACGGTACACAAAGACCTTTCCCAACGGCTTCCCCAATATAACAGAAGGCTTTACACACAGGTGCGGCTGGTTTTGGAGCAGAACAAAGCCCAGCGCCATATCCGGGGCGGGGATGCTACCCGCAAAAAATACCAAATGCGCAGCAGTCTAACCGCGCAGAACTAAATCATCAAAGGTCGTCTGCATCCTGAACCGGCTTTTCCTCCTTCCGCCGGGGAGTGCCGGTATAGCTTCCAAAGGGGTCCGTCACGATCTTTTCTGTTTTCAATGGTTTTTTATTCAAAATCCTCACCTCCTTTATGGTTAGATTGTCGAATTTTCCGCAATATATTCCCCTGTTTTCTTGTATTTATACAAAAATCCCCAAGGGGAATTGAAAGTTGTCCTCGCAAGATGTATAATCAGAGAAAACATTTGTCTTTCACAGGAGGTATTCCCATGTACGATCGCGTTTATAACTTCTCCGCAGGCCCCGCCACCATGCCGGTTCCCGTTTTGGAGGAAATCCGGGATGAAATGATGAACTACCGTGGTACCGGTATGTGCGTTATGGAGATGTCCCACCGCTCCAAAGCCTTTCAGGAGATTTACGACAACGCCGAGGCTGACCTGCGTAAACTGATGAATATTCCCGACAATTACAAGGTTCTGTTTATTCAGGGCGGCGCAACGCTGCAGTTCTCCATGATTCCCATGAACCTGATGAAAAACGGCGTTGCCGACTACATCGTTACCGGCGCATGGAGCAAGAAAGCCTTCACCGAAGCCAAGAAATTCGGTGATGTAAAGTGCATCGCTTCCTCTGAGGACAGAAACTACTCTTATATTCCCGATTGTTCAGACCTTCCCATCCGGGAGAACGCGGATTATGTGTATATCTGCGAAAATGAAACCATCCACGGCACCACATACCGGCAGCTTCCCAATACCAAGGGCAAGATTCTGGTGGCTGACCAAAGCTCCATGTTCCTGTCCAAGCCCTGTAATGTGGCCGACTATGGTGTGATTTACGGCGGCGTGCAAAAGAATGTCGGCCCTGCCGGACTTGCCATTGTGATTATCCGGGAGGATCTCATTCGGGAGGATTTAGACCCCAAGACCCCCATCTATATGCGCTACGATACCCACGCCGGAGCAGGCTCCATGTACAATACCCCCAACTGCTGGGCGATTTATGTCTGCGGCAAGGTTTTCAAGTATCTGCTGCAAAGCGGCGGTTTGGAAGCTATGGCAAAGCGCAACGAAGAAAAGGCCGCGGTTCTGTATGATTTTCTGGACAATTCCAAGCTGTTTCACGGTACGGTTGACAAGGCAGACCGTTCTGTTATGAATGTTCCCTTTGTTACCGGCTCTAAGGAGATGGATGCGCAGGTGGTTGCCTACACCAAGGCCGCCGGCTTTGACAATTTGAAGGGTCACAAGTCCGTTGGCGGATTACGGGCTTCCATCTATAACGCCATGCCTGCCGAAGGTGTGTCCGCTCTGGTGGAGTGCCTGAAAAAGTTTGAAGCGGAGAACGGCTGATGTCCAGCATTACCCTGATTGCCATGGGTAAGCTGAAAGAGAAGTTTTATCTTTCTGCTGCCGCGGAATATGAAAAACGGCTTGCCGGGTTCTGCCAGTTTAAGCTGCTGGAGCTGCCGGAAACCCGCCTTCCCGAAGACCCCTCCCCTGCCGAGATTTCCGCAGGACTGGAAAAGGAAGCGGATTTGATTCTTTCCAAAATCCCCAAGGGGGCATGGCTGTGTGTGCTTACCCCGGAGGGCAAGGTGATCTCCTCGGAAGCGCTGGCAGCGAAAATGCGGGAAGTCAAACTCTCCGGCAAAAGCAGCGCCTGCTTTTTGATTGGCTCTTCTTTCGGCATATCCCCCAGAGTAAAGGAAAAAGCAGATTTTAAGCTTTCCATGGGGCCTATGACCTTCCCCCACCATTTGGCTAGAATTATGGTGCTGGAGCAGCTTTACCGAGCCGAGAGCATTCAGGCGGGAACAAAATACCACAAATAAAAGTAAAGGGATACGCAGCAAAAACTGCGTATCCCTTAATTATTTAGAACTCCCCTGCGGCATACATCACCGCAGACACGGCGCACAGCGGCGCGGTTTCGCAGCGCAGGATACGCCTGCCCAAGGTGCAGATTCGGATGCCCATAGCCTCCGCTTGGGCTACTTCGCTTTCTTCAAAGCCGCCCTCCGGCCCGGAAATCAGGCTGACGGAGGAAAAAGGCTTGCTTTCCAGCGCCATGCGAAGGGTCGTGGCCTGCTCATTCTCATAAAGCAGGATGGGGGTATCTGATTTCGCCGCCTGCTCTAAAGCCTTTTCATAGCTGGGCAGAACCACCACCTCGGGAATTGCCCCCCGGCCGGACTGCTCTGCCGCCGAGGCGGCTATCTTCTGCCACCGCTCCAGCTTCTTTTTCAGGCTTTTTTCATCCGGGCGGGATACACAGCGGGCCGTGGGAAAGGTAACGATACGGTCTGCTCCCAGCTCGGTAGCCTTTTGAATGACATGCTCCAGCTTTTCCGCCTTGGGCAGCGCCATATAAACGCTTACCTTTACCTTTGCCTCGGTTTGGGAAGGCCGTAGGTTTACTACCCGCAAAACCGCATCCCCCTGAGCCTGCTCCACTTCGCAAAGGGCCTCCTGCCCCTGACCATCGCAAAGAATAAGCTGCTCCCCGGCTTTCAGGCGCAGCACTTTGGCGTGGGCAGCATTTTCCCCATCGAGCACGATCCTATCTTGGGCAAGGGTTTCATGGTCTACAAAAAATCTGGTCATGGCGATCCCTCCTGTTTGGGATATTATATCATATACGCCCCAAAAAAGGTAGTCCTATTGCCCAATTTATGAACAATTTGCGCCATAGGCGGCCATAGGTTGACAGTCACAGGAAAAAGAGATATAATAAGGCAAAAATAGCACTAATGATTTGGAAATGGAGAATACAAAATGCAAGATCGTCAGCGTCCTGCCAAAGGCCAATCTTCCGGCAATTCCGGGCATTCTTCCGGCTCCGGGCAGCCTGTTCGTCGCAGAAAGCGCCCCAATAATGCCCAAAATCTAGTACGCATGCTGCTGGGCGTGCTGCTGGTAATCTGTCTGCTTGTTTGCGTGCAGGCTTGCGTGAAGATTACAAACAAGAGCGACAATAATCCCCCCGCCTCTTCCGGCGAGAGCATGGAAAACCCTTTGTTCACCACGCCGGGCAAATCTACCAATCCTGCCACATCCACTCCCCAGCAGCCTACCGAACCGGAAGTACCTCATGTGGTCAGCACCGCTTCCATAGGCGCTACCGGCGATATCCTGATGCACGGCCCTGTCATTTACGCAGGTAAACAGGGAAGCAGCTTTGACTACAGCAAAATGTTCCAGTATGTCAAGCCCTATTATGAAAAGTATGACCTGATGGTAGCCAATCTGGAGTGCACCTTGGGTGGTACTGCTGCCGGCGACTATAAGGGCTACCCCACCTTCAACTGCCCCGACCAGATTATTGATGCTCTGAAGGATGCGGGCGTGGATTTGATGCTCACTTCCAACAACCATGCCTACGATACCGGCTTTGCCGGCTTTACCCGCACCTTGGAGGTTATCAAGGAAAAGGGCCTGCTGACTATGGGCACTCAGTCCGAGGAGGATGCTGTTGAGTATATCGTTCAGGATTTGAACGGTATTAAGGTGGGCATGATCAGCTACACCTATGAAACCGGCGGTGACAATCCTGACCGGAACTACCTCAACGGAATCATGTTAAATGCCCAGGCCAGCAACATGGTTACCTGCTTCAACTATAACAAGCTGGATTCCTTCTATACCCACTTGCAGACCCAGCTTACCGCCATGGAAGCTGAAGGTGCGGAAGCCATCGTGGTGTTTATCCATTGGGGCGACGAATATGCGCTTGCTCCCAATAACAACCAGAAGACAATGGCGCAGAAAATGTGCGATATGGGCGTGGATGTGATCATTGGCGGCCATCCCCATGTGGTTGAGCCTTTTGACACCCTGACTTCCAGCAACGGCAACAAGACCTACTGCATCTACTCTCTGGGCAACGCCCTTTCCAACCAGAACCGTAATACCCTCACTACTGACAATAAGATTTATACCGAAGACGGCATGATTTTTGGCGTGACCTTCCAGAAATGGAGCGATGGCACCGTAGAGGTCAGCGAGATTGAGATTATCCCCACTTGGGTAGAAAAATTCACCGCCAGCACCTACAACGGCGTAGACTACCGCATCTATCCTCTGGACGCAAGTATGGAAACTTGGAGCGGATACGGTGCCAAGACCCCCTCCCGCCTTAGCGAGTCCTACAACCGCACTATGGGTCTGGTTGCCGAGGGGCTGAACATTGCCAGAGAAGGTCTGGGGCTGGATACTGTAGCAACCAGCGTCACCAAGTAACACCAAGGAGGAACCCCTATGAGAATTACCGTCGGTAAAATCCTGCATGGGCTGTATCTGGCGGCGCTCTATGCGGTTATGGTGCTGTTTATCCCGGTCATTGTGGTTTCCTGCGCAGGCCCTGCCGCCTTTGAAGGCTTTATGGCATCCATTCACATTCCCATTACCTATGATGCCTTCAAGATTCTCGCATACGCCTGTCTTTGGACTACCATTGTGGGCTACTATATCCACGAAAAGTTTTTCGCCTACTAGACATTTCCGCCCGAAGCAGTTTTTCCTGCTTCGGGCATTTCCTTCCGCAAAAAACTATTGACAAAATTGTTCCCTTGGGCTATAATGTGTAAGCACGCATGCGAGAGTGTTGGAATGGTAGACAATCACGTTTGAGGTGCGTGTGGCAACCGCCGTGTGGGTTCGAGTCCCATCTCTCGCACCAAAAAAGAGCACCCTTCGGGGTGCTCTTTTTTGGTGCGAGAGATGGGACTCGAAAGGCCGTTAAGAAAACAGTCCGGTGGACTGTTTTTAGGCCGTGGGAGAGTCCCTCCAATTTGAGACGCATCCCGGAGGGATGAGGAACAAATTGGAACTTGTTGAACTCCAGAATAGATTGGCTCAGCATGCTGTTTTCACCGAAATCCCAAGCCCCCTTCGGGGTGCTCTTGGTGCTCTCAGCGTGTCGATAAACCCGGTAATTCGGAATTGTAGGGGGCGATGCCCACATCGCCCCGCAGTAAAATCCTTCATATTATTGGTAAATTCGGGCAAATTCGTAACATTTTACAAAGGGCCGATGTGGGCATCGGCCCCTACAGCCACCTTTTTCGACAGCCTGAAGCACCCTTCGGGGTGCTCTTTTTTGGTGCGAGAGATGGGACTCGAAAGGCCGTTAAGAAAGCAGTCCGGTGGATTGTCGATTGCCGACGGATGGTTAGCGGCAATACCATGATTGAATCGTGTCTCCACCCCCCCGCACCCAAAAAGGAACGCCACCCGTTTGGATGGCGTTCCTTTTTGGTTCTTTTAGCCTTCGATGGCGATATATTTCTTCTGTGCCGGAAGCGCTCTGGCTTCCTTCTTGGGGATGCGCAGCGTCAGAACGCCGTGCTGGAACTGGCCCTTGATGTCCTCCTCGGTCAGCTCGTCGCCCACATAGAACGACCGCTCGCAGATACCGGCGTAACGCTCTCTGCGAATATACCTGTTGGTCTTCTTCTCCACCTCGTCCTGATCCAGACCCTTGGCAGCGCGGATCGTCAAAAAACCGTTTTCCAGCCCAACCGTGATTTCATCCTTCTTGAAGCCGGGCAGATCCATCTCAAGCTGGTAACCGTCGCTCGTTTCCTGCACATCCGTCTTCATCAGGTTCTTGGCGTTGTGGCCATAGAGTTTACGATCCGCCTTGCGAAGTGCGTTATCGCCGAAGAAGGGGTCTGCGAAGAAGTCATCGAAAAGATCCTCACCAAAAATACTGTTCATCAACATAAGTCATCGCTCCTTTGAAATTATACTTGTTGTATATTTTTCTTGGAACAGGGATGTTACGGGAAAGCGGGAAGGGACTATGTTGCGGTTCCTTGGGGTTTCCTTTCCTTTGTTCTGAGCATAGTATATCACCATTTTTAGCACTCGTCAAGATTGAGTGCTAAAAACAATTTGTGAACTTTCTTGATATAAAAAATGAACGAATCGCCGAAGCCCTGGGGTGCAATGAGAAAGCGCACCGTTTCACGCTCTTTTTATCTCCCCGGCCAGTTCAAACCCCTTTTTCGCCGCAACCACCGCAATAAATTCGTTAATGACAGCGGCAGCCGCGATGGTTCCCTGCACAATCTGAACCAGCTCCGGTGCGCCGGCCAGCGTGGAACAGATAATTGCGGTAAACACAAGAGATACACCGGAATGGGGCAGCAGCGTCAGGCCAAGATATTTTTTCACAGTATCCGGCATGTGGGTCAGCTTCGCCCCGATTCTCGCACCAAAGTATTTACCAAACGCACGGGCGGCGATATAAATAAAGGTGTACAGGCCCGCACCCAGAATCAGATGATAGTCCAGCGGGGCACCCAGATCCACAATGACAGCCAGCAGGCAAACTCCCAGAATCGGAGAAAAATAGCCGCTGATTTCTCCCATTTCTTCCACAGAGATCATATTGGAAAACACCGCCGAGAAAGCAACGCCCATCAGCGTGTAATTCAGCGCGACACCGCAAAGCAGGTAGGTGTTCAGAAGCCACCCCACCACCATGGTAACGGTAATGCCGCCCAGCAGGATGGTCAACTTTGCGACTTTCCCGCTGGCCTTTTTCAACAGCAGCCCTGTGGGAAATCCAACCACGGCACCAATGAAAATAGGGAGAAAAATCATAACCGGGATCATGTAAAGCGGCATTGCGCCGCCGGAAACAGCCCGTGCAATCAGAGAATTTACCGTAAAAAAGACAGCAATCCCCACCACATCATCCAAAATCGTCATGGGCAGAAGCGTATCCGTGACAGGCCCTCGGGCACGAAATTCATTCACAATGGATACAGCGGGAGCGGGTGCGGTGGCAAGGGCAATTCCGCCAAAGACAAGCGCCAGATAGACGGGCACCCCGGCGATGGCAAAGATGATTCCGAAGGCAATGGAGACAACCGCAAAGGTGCCCAGCGATTGGGTCAGCGTTGTAATCATCAGCGACTTGCCCGAACGCTTCAGCCGCTTCCAGATCAGTTCGGAGCCAAGCATCACGCCAAAAGCGCACTGCATCCACATAATCAATGTTTTATACCATCCGGCGTTCAGCACCTCCTGAGGAAGGAGCTTGATGGCGTGAGGGCCAAACAGCATTCCCACAATCAGCCAGCCGAGAATGGCGGGCATTCTGATTTTTGCTATCAGCTTTCCCGCCCCAAAGGCAAGGGCAAGCACAGCAAGCCAGCGTAAGATATGGATGATCATAATGATTCCTCTCCTTTTGCGATTCCGTACAGCATACAGTCATAGATTTTTGGCAGAAGCATTTCATGCATTTCCGCCTTTTCCCGCAGCGCGGTATTATGAAAAGCTGGGCTGCTGAAATATCCGTTGAGCATGGTCTGCATCAAATGAAAATAAGAAACGGCATCGGCCCTGGATATTCCTTCCCGTAAGGTCAGCGCATCCAACTGCTTGTTGTATATCTTTTCATTCAGTTCTTGATATTCCGCAAGGGCCTGGCGAATATTGTCCGACAGATGGGCCGGTGGATTGAGCAGCGCCTCAAAAAAGATACGGGCTTCCTGGGGATGCCGGTCAATAAATTCCATACGGGCTGCCATATAGCTTTCTAAATCCTTGGCACCATTGCATTCCCGGATATACTGCATCAATTTTGTACTGCTTTGGCGCAGGCAGATCAGATAAAGTTCATCTTTTCCGCCAAAGTTATGGTAAATCAGTCCTTTATTGATGCCTGTTTTGCAGATATGATTGACGGTTGCGCCGGCATATCCGTTCTTTCCAAATTCGTTCATAGCCGCTTCGATTATTTTGGAAACGGTGAGCTCCGTTTTTTCACTTTTCTTCATAGTTCATCTGCCTCTATATTATTAACCAGTCGGTCAATAATATTATAGTCAGAAGAATCAAAAGGTCAATCCTAAATTTGTATTTTTTGAACCCATTGACAAATATCAATGGATTGCATATAATATAGATAAATATCGATGGGAGGTGACGGGCTTGGAGCTTGACGAAAGGAAAACTGCCTTGATTTTCAAAGCGTTCTGTGATGAAAACCGCATTCGTATTCTGAAGCTTCTTACGACAGGCGAGAAATGTGCTTGCAAATTGCTTGAGGAAATCCATATCACGCAGCCTACCATGTCGCACCATATGAAAATCCTTTGTGATTCCGGCATTGTAGTCGGGCGAAAAGAGGGTAAATGGATGCATTACTCTATATCGGCCGAGGGTGTGAAGGAAGCGAAGGAGGTTCTAAATTCTATTCTATCGACGGATGCGGGCAAAAAGGAGAATGAAAATAGTGAACAGAGCTGACAGAGCAATAGAATTATTCCACAATAACTTTAATTGTTCTCAGGCAGTTTTTACTGTTTTTGCTACTGAGTACGGCATTCGTGAAGATCTGGCGTTAAAGCTGGCTACTTCCTTTGGCGGCGGCGCAAGAAACGGCGAAATGTGCGGCGCTGTTTCGGGAGCGCTTATGGTTTTGGGATTAAAATTCGGCCATTTTCATGCTGACAATCCCGAGGAAAAACAACGGGCTTATTCTTTGGTCTCGGAATTTGTTAAGCGATTCATAGAAGTGAATCGCTCCATCGTTTGTCGTGACTTGCTCGGTTATAATCTGGCCAAAGAAGATGAATTTGAAAGAATCGTATCGGAAGGGTTATATGAAACAATCTGTCCGAATATGGTCAGAACCGCAGTTGATATTGTTGAACAGATAATAGATGAAAATGAATAAGTGTCAGCCCTGCTTTTCCATTGCACGATGGACTATAATTTATATATAGACATATTTATATATGCGAATTTGAAGGAGCTATTTTATGGAAGCAATCATAACAGCTTGGGATTTCTTTCAAAGTGAAATCCTCGGTATGTACTGGCTGAAGCAGCTGATTGGTACCGTTCTGAACGCTTGTGGGTTGGACACAACAAGCAGAATCGGCGGCAGCATTCAGTTCTTTATTTATGATACGATCAAAATAATGGTTCTGCTGGGAATTTTGATTTTGATAATCTCGTATATTCAAAGTTACTTCCCGCCGGAGAGGACAAAAAAGATACTTGGCAGGTTTCACGGAATATGGGCAAATATCCTTGCGGCCCTGCTGGGAACCGTAACTCCGTTTTGCTCCTGCTCGTCTATCCCTTTGTTTATTGGATTTACAAGTGCGGGGCTTCCCCTTGGGGTAACATTCTCTTTCCTGATTTCTTCTCCGATGGTTGACCTGGGAAGCCTTGTGCTGCTCATGAGTATTTTCGGGTGGAAGGTAGCGGTCATTTATGTCGTGCTTGGTCTTTTCATTGCCGTTACCGGCGGTACGCTGATTGAGAAGCTGCATCTTGAAAACCAGGTAGAAGAATATATCCGTAACGGGCGGTCACTGGATGTTCCCCAGGAGGAGCTGCATTGCAAAGACCGATTGAAATACGCGTGGGAACAGGTTGTTGCCACAGCGAAAAAGGTTGCCCCTTATGTGCTGATCGGCGTAGGCATCGGAGCGATTATCCATAACTGGATTCCGGAAGATTTCATTGTTAAGGTGCTTGGTGATAAGAACCCATTGGGTGTGATTCTTGCGACGATTGCGGGCATTCCCATGTACGCCGACATATTCGGCACAATTCCCATTGCGGAAGCTCTGCTTGCAAAGGGCGCTTTGCTGGGTGTGGTGCTGTCTTTTATGATGGCAGTCACTACCCTTTCTCTGCCGTCCATGATCATGCTGCGCAAAGCGGTAAAACCGAAGCTGCTGGGAATCTTCATTGCCATCTGCACAATGGGAATTATACTTGTAGGCTACTTCTTTAATTGGATACAACCAATGATAATTTAGAAAAAATGGTACCCCGGAATGGACATTCTTTCCTGCATGGAATGCGGCTGCGCATAAAAAAACATAAATATTCAATGTTAATTACATATTTAGGAGGTTTTATCATGGCACTATTCAATTTTGGCAAGAAAAAGGAAGAAGAAAAGAAGGCACCCACTTGCTGCTGCGGCAGCTCCGAACCCAAGGTCGAGGAATCCACCTGCTGCTGCGCCGCTTCAAAGGCGGATGAATCCCTGAAAACCTGCTGCGGCGCTCCTGTAGAGGGAATCTGCTGCGTTAAGGTTCTGGGCGCTGGCTGCAAATCCTGCCACGAGCAGTACGAAAACGCAAAAGCGGCTGTTCAGGCGATGGGGCTGAACATCGAGGTGGAGTATATCACCGACATGGAAAAGGTTATGGAATACGGCGTTATGTCCATGCCTGCTATTGTGGTCAATGATCAGGTTGTATCCATGGGTAGAGTTCTGAAAGCTGCCGATGTGGAGAAGCTGCTGCGCAAGCTGGGGTAAGTGTATGCAGAAAGTTGCATTCATCTGTGTCCACAATTCCTGCCGAAGCCAAATTGCCCAGGCGCTGGGACGGCATCTTGCGGCAGATGTATTTGAAAGCTATTCCGCCGGTACAGAGCGGAAAGACCACATCAATCCTGACGCGGTGCGGCTGATGAAAGCGCTGTATCACATTGATATGGAGGCTGAGGGTCAGCACAGCAAACTGCTTTCTGATATTCCTCCCGTGGATATAGTGATCACCATGGGCTGCAATGTACAATGCCCCTTTCTGCCCTGTAAATGGCGGGAGGATTGGGGTTTGGATGACCCAACCGGGAAACCGGATGAGGAATTTGTAAAAACCATCCAACGGATTGAAGAAAAGATACTCGGTTTGAAAGCAAGGTTGCGCTGAAAACCATATTACAGGGATGAAATATATTATGTCGGCTGACGCATTTTCCCGCCTCTCGCCCATAATATTCAAAAAAAGGAGTGCCCACGAGAATTTGTGGGCACTCCTATCAGATTGTCGAAAAAGGTGGCTGTAGGGGCCGATGCCCACATCGGCCCTTTGTA
>JBJDYH010000065.1:0-4093 GCA_051867135.1 Faecousia sp.
CAGGAAGACCATGTACAGGTGCTGAAGCGCGATAACGGTGAAAGCAAGAATATCACCCTCATTGACAAAAAGAATATCCACAACAATATTCTGCAGGTCATCAATCAGTATGCCGTGTCCACCGGAGAGGGTGCTACTCACGATAACCGCTATGACGTCACGATCCTCGTCAACGGTCTGCCGATGATCCATGTTGAGCTGAAGCGCCGTGGTGTTCCCATCCGTGAAGCCTTCAACCAGATCGACCGCTATCAGCGGGACAGCTTCTGGGCGGCAAGCGGCCTTTACGAGTTTGTGCAGATCTTCGTGATCTCCAACGGTACCAATACGAAGTATTATTCCAATACCACCCGGTTCAATCACATCAAGGATTCCAAGGCACAGAAGGTTAAAAAAGAAAAGACGAGCAACAGCTTCGAGTTTACATCCTATTGGGCGGATGCCAATAACTGCATTATTCCCGATTTGATTGACTTCACCAAAACCTTCTTTGCGCGGCACACCATTCTCAATATTCTGACACGGTACTGCGTATACACATCGGAGGGGATGCTCCTTGTGATGCGTCCCTATCAGATTGTAGCCACCGAACGCATCCTAAACCGCATCGAAATCGCCAATAATTATAAAAAGTATGGTAGTGTTGCAGGCGGCGGATACATCTGGCACACCACGGGCAGCGGAAAAACGCTGACTTCCTTCAAAACGGCACAGCTTGCGTCCCGGCTCGATTACATCGATAAGGTGTTGTTTGTGGTCGACCGAAAAGATCTGGACTACCAGACCATGAAGGAATATGACCGTTTTGAGAAGGGCGCCGCCAACAGCAATACCTCCACGGCAGTTCTGAAGCGTCAGCTGGAGGATGATGGTGCGAAGATCATCATTACTACCATTCAAAAGCTGGCCACCTTCATCAAGAAAAATGCCGGACACGGTGTATTTGACAAGCGTGTGGTCATTATTTTTGACGAATGCCACCGCAGCCAGTTTGGTGATATGCACCTTGCCATTACCAGGTATTTCAAGAAGTATCACCTGTTTGGTTTCACGGGAACGCCGATCTTTGCCGCCAATGCCGGTGTCAGTAAAAAGCCTACGCTGCGGACTACGGCACAGGCTTTCGGCGATCAGCTTCATGCCTATACGATCGTGGACGCCATCAACGATAAGAATGTCCTGCCGTTCCGTGTGGACTATATCAAAACAATGGATATGGAAGAGGATATTGATGATAAAGAGGTCTGGGACATCAATCGGGAAAAAGCATATCTGGCCCCGGAACGCATCCGCCTGGTAACAGAATATATCCTCACTCACTTTGATCAGAAAACGTACCGTGGGGACAAGACCTATACATACAATGTCCTTCAAAATATTGCAGAGGTGGCGTCTGCAAGCGGCAGGGATGCCATTGAAGAGGTCAAGAGGAAACAGCGCATCAGCGGTTTCAACTCTATTTTTGCCGTTTCTTCTGTAGATGCAGCAAAACTCTATTATGCCGAGTTCAAGCGGCAGATGGAGGCTGATCCCACAAAGAAACTGCGTGTAGCCATTATTTACAGCTACGGAGCCAACGAAGAAGAGGCAGATGGTATCCTTGATGAGGAAAATTCGGAGGACACCTCTGCGCTTGATGCAGGCTCGCGTGAATTTCTCGAAGCCGCTATTGCAGACTACAATGCGATGTTCCATACCAACTACGATACTTCCTCAGACAAATTCCAGAATTACTATAAGGATGTATCCCTGCGTATGAAAAACAAGGAACTTGATCTGCTGATCGTGGTCAATATGTTCCTCACCGGTTTTGATGCTACCACGCTGAACACGCTATGGGTGGATAAGAACCTGAAGATGCACGGTCTTATTCAGGCATACTCCCGCACCAACCGCATTCTGAATTCCATCAAGACTTTCGGTAATATTGTCTGTTTCCGCAATCTGCAGAAGCGGACGGATGATGCCATTTCGCTCTTTGGTGACAAAGAGGCCGGAGGCATCGTTCTGCTCCGTGGCTACAACGATTATTACTATGGATATACCGATGATGATCAGAAAGAACATCCCGGCTATGTGGATATGATTGAGGAACTCACCACTAAGTTCCCGCTGGCTGATGAACGCATCACTGGAGAACAGAATCAGAAAGAGTTTATTATGCTGTTCGGCGCAATTCTCCGTATGCGAAATCTGCTTTCGTCCTTCGATGAGTTTGCCGGGCATGAGATCCTTTCCGAGCGCGATCTGCAGGATTATCTCGGTCGCTATCAGGATTTGCGTGACGAATGGAAGAAGCGCAGACCCACGGGAGAAAAAGAGGACATCACTGATGATATCGTGTTTGAAATCGAACTGATCAAGCAGATTGAGATCAATATCGATTATATCTTGATGCTCGTCAAGAAGTATCATGATTCTCACTGTGATGATAAAGAAGTCCTGATCACCATCCAGAAGGCAATCGATGCCAGTCCGGAACTCCGCAGTAAAAAAGCGTTGATAGAAAACTTCATTGCCGGGATCAATGATGTCACCGACGTGATGGTCGAATGGCGGGAGTATGTTGCCCAAGAGAAAGAACGACAGCTTACAGAGATTATCAGGTACGAAAATCTGAAAGAGAACGAAACACGCAAGTTTATGGAGATAGCATTCCGTGATGGCGCAGTTAAAACTACAGGCACGGACATTGACAAGCTGCTGCCGCCCATGTCCCGTTTTGGTGGTGGAAACCGTGCGGAAAAGAAGCAGGGGGTTATTGCAAAACTGCTGGGCTTCTTTGAGCGGTTCTTTGGTATCGGATAGTTTCCATAAAAATAACGATAGGCACAAGGCGAAGCACCTGTGAACCCACTGTTATAAATGGGTATCTTGTATCGAACTGAGGGTGCAAACACAAAAATCGGCAAGCTTCGACAGAAGATTGCCGATTTTTACTTATTATTTCTTCACTATTCACTCTTCACTAAATTTGCAATTGTATCGTTCTTTCGGTAAAATTGCTTGTCGAGACAACCCCCAGCCTCGCAAGCTCGGCAACTCCCTAGAGAGGGGGCACGAGGGACTTTAGCAATCCTCAACCGGCAAGCCTTAAGAAAGGCCTGCCGGTTTTTGCTTGACGAAACCCATTTTACGGCCAGAGGGATTCCAACTCGGTCTCCGTCACAAAACCCTTGGCTGCGCCGCTGACGCGGATCTTGGCGGCGGCGAAGCGCTGGGCGTGGGACAGGGCCTCCAGAGGCGGGAGACCTTTGGCGTAGAAGTGCAGGAAGCCGCTGAACAGCGCGTCCCCTGCGCCGACGGTGTTGACCACCGGACCGGCGTGGGCTGCGGGCAGTGCATAGATCTCTCCGGTCTCCCGCAGGTACATGGCCGCGCCCCGGCTGCCGCGACCAAGGACGATGATTTGATTCCCATAGGTCCGGGCCAGCGCCTCCAGAAAGCTGCGGTAGTCCTCGCCGACGCCCTCGTCGCTGAGGAAGAGAATGTCGGCGGATGCCATGAAGTCCCGGTTGTAGCCGTCGTGGAGGTCCGTCAGCACATGGACGTCCGTGGCGATGGGCTTGCCCGCCTCTTTGGCCCGGCGGAGCAGGGGCCGGTTGAAATTGGTGTTGCAGGCCGCCACCAGGTCTACATCGTCCAGGGAAACGGGTTCAAAATTGTAGGACGCCTCCTGCAGGTCCTTCAGGTCGCAGTAGATCTGCCGCTGCCCGTCCCCGTCGTAGAGCACCACGGAGTTGGGCGTCTCCCGCAGGCAGGGGAGGACGGCCTCCGTGCCGATTCCGGCCTCCCGCAGGGTCTGCCGGATCAGCTGGGCAGCCATGTCCCCGCCGGTCATGGAGAGCAGCGTCACCCGGTCGCCCAGGGTGCGCAGGGCCAGGGCCAGATTCAGCGCCACGCCGGAGACGGCGGTTTCGACGCCGAAGAAGGGATAGTCAATGGGATAATAGTCGATGGGGAATTGCCGCACCCTGGCCGTGGTCTCCAGATTGACCAGACCCGAAATCAGAATGTGATTCATGGGATTGCTCCTTATTTCTTTGACTGAACCCTCGTGCCCTCTAAAAGGCAATGACATCAACTTAAGCAT
>JBJDYH010000066.1:0-4081 GCA_051867135.1 Faecousia sp.
CGCAGATGCCACGGGGAGCCTTGGGGGTGATGCGGCAGGGGCCCATGGAGCAGATGCGGCAGCAGGTGCCTGCTTCGCCGAAGCCGCAGTGAGGAGTCTGGTTCTTGACGCGCTGCTGCCAAGTGTCGGCGCCTACCTTCTTGCCGTTTTCCAGCAGGGAGTTGGTAGCCGCTTCCATTTCCTCAACAGTAGTTAAGTATTCCCAATCTTTCAATCTTGTTTCCTCCTAAAATACGAGTATCACTTGTCGTTTTTGCGCACGCTGACGCAAACACGCCATGCGCGCATAGCGTATCGATATTATTCTACTAATATAGTTGCAGAAAGTCAATGAATGTTTCGCTGATTTTTCACCCAATTTTTCATCCCCCCGGGGGGCATTTTGTGAGTTCCTCCAAAACGGTTGATTTTGTCGATATATTGCTTCGCAATTCCATATTTTTGCTGGCGCAAAATCGATATATGGCTTCGCCATTCGATATGATATAAATCCCTTCTCGCCCCGCAGGGCATATCGAGTGCATAGCACATATCGATTCCCGCAAGGGAAATATGGAAAATCCCGTATGGGATTTATATCGACTTTTTGCCCATGGGCCGTTCCCTACAAAAAGTCCGGGATATATACGGTGTCGGCGGCGGTTTTTTCCTGGGTAAAGCCCTGTAAATTGTTCAGGTACATCCAGCTCAGCACCGCCTGATATTCCTCCTCGGTAACGGTTCTGTCAAAAGGCGCGGCCAAATTTCCCATGGGGGTGTACTGGCGCATGAGGCTCACCAGCACCTCACCGGGGGCAAAATTTTCCCCGATCCAGTCCAAAACCCGGAGGGAATTTTCCACATGACCGGGGAGGATCAAATGGCGGATCACCACGCCCTTTTTCAGCCGTTCTCCCTCAAAAACCGGGCTTCCTGTTTGCCGCACCATCTCCCGGATGGCTGCGGCTGCCGTCTGAAAATAGTCCCCGGCCCCGGAAAGGGCTTTGGACAGGCGACTATCCGCGTATTTCATATCCGGCAGGTAAATATCCACCAGCCCCTCCAGCCTTTTCAGAGTTTCCACCCGCTCATAGCCGCCGCAGTTGTACACCACCGGCACGCTCAGTTTCGGGGTAAGGGCGCTCAGGATGGTGGGCAGAAAATGGGTGGGGGTCACCAAATCGATATTCTCCGCCCCTTGGGCAATCAGATCTTCAAAAACAGAGCGAAGCGAAGCGCTGTCCATTTCTTTGCCCACCGGGCCGCCGCTGATAGCGGAGTTCTGGCAGTATTTACAGCCCAAGGTGCAGCCCCCGAAAAAGACCGCGCCGCTGCCGCCGCTGCCCGCCAAAATTGGCTCCTCCCACTTATGGAGCATGGTTTTCGCCACCAGCGCCGTTGCCTGACAGCGGCAAAAGCCCAGCTCCCCCCGGGTTCTGTCCACGCCGCATTGCCGGGGGCAAAGGGTGCAGTTTACATAACTCACAAAATCTCACCCGCTTTCTGTTTTGATGATACCATATCCGCCCTTTTTTCTCAAGGAATTCTTTACCCCGCTTCATTTTTGTGATATGATAAAAGAAATATGCGTATCCGCGAAATTGGAATTTAACGTAGGGGCTGCATCCCATATCGTAGGGGCGAGCATTGCTCGTCCGTAACCTAAAATCCACATCCGCACCAAACGGGCGGGTCAAGACCCGCCCCTACAAAGGGTTGGTGCATAACCGCACCGCTGTAGGGGCCGGTCTTGACCGGCCCGAAACCCCAAACCCACCACCGCAGTAAACCGGGTGCAGCTACCCTCTCAGTCAGCATAGCTGACAGCTCTCCCATAGGGAGAGCCGGACGAGTAATGCTCGCCCCTACGGTATGAACAAACCATGTTCCGTTTCATCCAACGCTAAATTCCAATTTATCGTTCTGCTGAGAAACGCAAAAACAACGGAAGCTTGATTGTGAGGTAATTGCTATGGAAATCCGGCTGGCCGAAGGCAAAGATATTCCCGGAATCTTGCATCTTCTCCTGCAGGTAGGGGAGGTTCACCACCGCATCCGCCCGGATATTTTCCGCACCGGGGCGCAAAAATACACCCACGATGCCCTGCTGGAAGTGATGGCGGACCCCACGCGGCCTATTTTCGTGGCTATGGAGGGGGATACCTTGCTG
Source organism: Faecousia sp. (assembly GCA_051867135.1). Lineage (GTDB taxonomy): Bacteria > Bacillota > Clostridia > Oscillospirales > Oscillospiraceae > Faecousia. Next base: position 2,150 of record JBJDYH010000066.1, read on the forward strand.
GGCTACTGCTTCTGTATTGTAAAAGACAGCCGGGGCAGCACGGTGCTGACCGACCGGGTGGAAATCTACATTGACGATTTGTGCGTGGACGAAAGCTGCCGCGGCAAGGGCGTGGGCAAACAGCTCTACCGCTATACCCTCGACTACGCCAAAAGCCTTGGCTGCGCCTTTGTAACGCTCAATGTGTGGTGCGGCAACGACAGCGCCATGGCTTTTTACGAAAAGCTGGGGCTGAAGCCTCGCTCCATTACCATGGAAATGCCTTTGGAGGACGGATAAATGCTGGAAAAAGGAAAAATCTACGAGGCCGCCACCTACGACTATACCAGCGAGGGGCAGGGCGTTGCCAAAATTGAGGGCTGCGCCGTATTCGTCCCCAACGCCATTGTGGGGGAGCGCTGCCGCGTAGAAATTCAAAAGGCAGGCAAGACATGGGCGGCGGGAAGAATCGTGGAGATTCTGGAAAAGTCTCCCCATCGAATCCAGCGCCTTTGCCCCATCTCCGCCAAATGCGGCGGCTGCGATTTTCACCACATGGACTACGCCGAAGAAACCCGCCTGAAAGCCCAGCGGGTAAAAGACTGCCTGAACCGCCTTGGGGGAGAAAATTTGGAGGCGGTTCCCATCCTGTCCGCCCCGGCGATAGAGGGCTACCGCAACAAGGCACAGTACCCCGTCGCCGGGAAAAAGGGCCGGGTGTACGCCGGGTTTTTCCGGGCGGGAAGCCATGAGGTAGTGGAAAACCAGCGCTGCCGGATTCTGCCGGAGATTTTTGACCGGGTAAAAGATACGGTCATCGATTTCTGGAACCGCTTCGGCCTCACCGCCTATGACGAAACCACCCGCAAAGGGCTTTTGCGCCATATTTATGTCCGCCGGGGAGCGGTTTCCGGGCAGCTTATGGTGTGCCTCAGCGTCAACGGGCGGTCTGTCCCCCACAGCGAAGCGCTGATTGGGGCTTTGCAGGGCTTGGAGGGCTTTACCACTCTCATTTTGTCCGTAAACGAAAAGCCGGGCAACGCCGTGCTGGGAGAGGAATTTATTACCCTTTATGGCCCCGGCTACATTGAGGATACCCTCTGCGGCCTGAGCTTCCGCCTTTCCCCCCGGTCTTTCTATCAGGTAAACCACGCGCAGGCCCAACGGCTGTACGAAGCCGCCATCGAACAGGCGGAAATTGCCAAAACCGACACGGTTTTAGACCTTTACTGCGGCGTGGGCACCATTACCCTGGCCATGGCGAAGGCCGCCGGGAAAGTCATCGGCGTGGAGGTTGTGCCCCAAGCCGTAGAGGATGCCCGGCAGAACGCCCTGCGAAACGGCATCGAAAACGCGGAATTTTTCTGCGGCGACGCAGGCCAAGCCGCCCTTGCTTTGGAAGCACAGGGGATTCGGCCGGATGTGGTGGTGGTAGACCCGCCCCGAAAGGGATTAAACGCCGACTGCATCGAAGCCCTTTCCCGCATGGCCCCCAAGCGGATCGTCTATGTCTCCTGCGACCCCGCAACCCTCGCCCGGGATGTAGCCCTCCTGAAAGGCCGGGGCTACGCCCTGAAATCCGCCCAAGCCGCCGATTTGTTCCCCCGCTGCGCCCATGTAGAATCAATCGTTTGCTTGGCAAACGATTGATTCATCGAATGGCGAAGCCATATATCGAAAGAGAGTAGGGTCAATGTATCACCGCACCGCTGTAGGGCGGGGGCTTGCTCCCGCCGAAACCCCAAACCCACCGCCGCAGTCAACCGGGTGCGGTAGCGGACGAGCAATGCTCGCCCCTACAAAGCATTGGTGAACAACCGCACCCCTGTAGGGGCCGGTCTTGACCGGCCCGAAACCTTAAATCCACCGCCGCAGAAAACGAGGTGCGGAAAGCGGGCGGGTCAAGACCCGCCCCTACGACAGGTTGGGTGCATAACGGCACCCTTGTAGGGG
>JBJDYH010000067.1:0-4063 GCA_051867135.1 Faecousia sp.
AGTGAAGTTGTTGTAAATTATGATTTTGACCGAGGAATCATCGATATAGAAGATTATTTCTATATTGATTCCGAAGAGCATACATGGGACGATGGTCATACTTTCCTTGTAAAGTACAATATTTACTTGTTTGATACGCAAACGCAAGTCCTATATTATTTCCACAACAACATATAACGACCAACAAGAGCTTTTTTGAAAAAGAATAGTTGCTTCTTCCTCCGTTTACTTGTATACTCTTCCCAGAAACACAGGAGGTATTCTTATGCTGAATTTTGCCAGTGATTATTTGGAGGGCTGCCATCCGGCGGTGCTGGATGCCCTGACCCGTACAAATCTTATGCAGGCTGCGCCCTATGGGGCCGATGAATTTTCCGAAAGCGCCCGACAGAAAATTCGGGAATCCTGCGCCAAGCCCCATGCCGATATTTATTTTCTTACCGGCGGCACACAGACCAACCAGCTTGTGATCAGCTCCATGCTTGCCCCCTATGAGGGAGTAATTGCCGCGGATACCGGCCATGTCAGCGGCCATGAGGCCGGGGCCATCGAGTTTTCCGGTCACAAGGTGCTTACCCTGCCGGGCCGGGAGGGCAAGCTGGATGCGGCTCAGGTGGATGCTTTTATCCGCAGTTTTTATGCCGACGGCAACCACGAGCACATGGTTTTCCCCGGCATGGTATACATCTCTCACCCTACGGAGTATGGCACACTCTATACCGCCCGGGAGCTGGAAGCCCTGAGCCGGATATGCCGGGGGCATAATATTCCCCTTTACATGGACGGTGCCCGGCTGGGTTACGGGCTGCAGGCGAAGGGTGCGGATGTTACCCTTCCCATGATCGCCCAGCTTTGTGATGTATTTTACATCGGCGGCACCAAGGTAGGCGCGCTGTGCGGCGAAGCGTTGGTGTTCCCTCATGGGAATGTCCCCAGCCATTTTGCGACCCGTATCAAGCAGCATGGCGCGCTGAGCGCCAAGGGGCGGGCTATCGGGGTGCAGTTTGATGCCCTTTTTACAGACGGTATCTACGAAACCATCAGCGCCCATGCCATCGCCATGGCTGAGAAGCTGAAAGATGTCCTGCGCCGGGCCGGTTTGCCCTTCTATCTGGAAACGCCAACCAACCAGCAGTTTGTGGTGCTGGAAAACGGATTTATGGAGCGGCTGAAAGAAAAGGTGGGCTTTGCTTTCTGGGAAGCTTACGATGAAAGCCATACCGTTGTCCGTTTTGCCACCTCTTGGGCGACTACCCCCCAGGCCATCGAAACCTTGGGGAAAATCCTGCAGGAAACAAAATAAAAACCAGCACCTGGCCGTGTCAAGGAAGCGGTCAGGTGCTTTTTACTTATCCTATTTCTACCAGCTCGTATTCCCGGGTGCCGTAGCCCAGTTCGGCAGCGGCCTCGATGGTATGCACGCCGTTGCGGCTTTCAATCCGCTGGATAAGATGGGGCTTGCCGGGGTCAGAGCAGGCATAAACCAAGTCGATACAGGCCTGGTCAATGGCAATGGGGTCGGTGGATACCAGAATACCGATATCCGCAATGCAGGGGTCTTCTGCCACGGCGCAGCAGTCGCAGTCTACGCTCATGTTCTTCATCACATTCACATAGAGAATATTCCCCCAAAAATAATCCACAACGCTTCCTGCGGCATCCGCCATGGATTCGAGAAAAGCGTTATGCTCCGCAGTCCAGATGGCTTCCGGGTCGCCCGCGCCGTGAATATAGGCCTTGCCGTAGGAAGAGGCAACGCCGATGGAAAGCTGCTTCAGCGCGCCGCCGTAGCCGCCCATGGGATGCCCCTTAAAATGGGACAGCACCAGCATGGAATCATAATTTGCCAAATCCTTGCCAACATAATTCTTGTGAATCCGCTTGCCGCCGGGAATATCCAGCACCATATCCGGCCCCTCGGCATCCAGCAGGTCTACCGGGAAATGCTGTGCCCAGCCGTGGTCAATGAAAAGCTGACGGTGCCGCGCTGTGGTGTTGCGAGCGCCTTCGTAGGCGGTGTTACATTCTACCACCGTGCCGCCGATATGGTCAATGACAGGTTTCCAAAATTCCGGACGCAGAAAGTTCTGGTTGCCTTTCTCGCCGGAGTGTACCTTCACAGCCACCTTGCCGGGCAGCTCCTTGTTCGCCAGCTTTACCAGCTCCAGCACCTTTTCCGGGGTAATGACAGGGGAAAAATATACTTTTGCGCGCATGGTTTATCCTCCTAGTATTTTCCTACCTACAGGATAACATATTACGGAGGAATTTGCAAGAAATCTGCATTGACAAGCCCCATTTTCGAGGGTAAAATAAAGCTATCATGAAACAAGGAGGTACCATTATGGCAAGCGACAGTAGCGCTGGCAATCCAGGCCGAAGTAGCCGCCGGGCCGTAATGGGCCTAGCTGCTTAACTTCGCCTTTACAAAAAAGGAGGAAGGAAAATGGCAGAAAGATTTGAAATTGTAGAAAAAGCCCTGCTGAATATGCTGGAAGGCAAGCGGTATACCTCCGCCCGGGACATTCTGGTTACCATGAACCCCAGCGATATTGCAGGCATTTTGGAAGGCCTGGAGGAGAACCAGATTCCCTTGGTGTTCCGCCTGCTTCCCAAAGAGCAGGCAGCGGAGACTTTTGTAGAAATGGAGCCGGATGCCCAAGAGCTGCTTATTCGGGGATTTTCCGATAATGAGCTGAAAGAGGTGCTTCAGGAGCTGTATGTGGATGACGCGGCGGACTTGGTAGAGGAAATGCCCGCCAATGTGGTCAAGCGGATTCTCAAAAACGCCGACCCGGAAATGCGCTCCTCCATCAACCAGATATTGCAGTACCCCGAAAATTCCGCAGGCTCTATTATGACTACGGAGTATGTAACCCTCCGCCCGGATATGACGGTAGAGGAGAGCATCCTGCGCATCCGCCGTCAGGGTGTGGACAAGGAAACCATTTATACCTGCTATGTCACCCAAGACCGAAAGCTCATCGGTCTGGTTACGGTAAAAGACCTGCTTCTGGCTCAGGACGATGAAACCCTGATCAAGGATATGATGGTAACGAACCTGATTTCCGTTACCACCCATACCGATCAGGAGGAAGTTGCCTATATGCTGAGCCACTACCACTTTTTGGCTCTGCCTGTGGTGGACAAGGAAGACCGCATGGTGGGTATCGTTACCTTCGACGATGCGATTGAAGTCATTCAGGAAGAGGCTACCGAGGATATGGAACTGATGGGTGGTATGAGCCCCTCGGAAAAGCCCTATCTTCGCAATACCCCTGTGGATCTGTTCAAAAACCGTATCCCCTGGCTGATGCTGCTCATGGTATCGGCTACCTTTACCGGGCTGATTATTACCGCCTTTGAAGGGGCCTTGGCCGCTCAGGTCGCTCTGACCGCCTTTATCCCCATGCTCATGGATACCGGCGGTAACTCCGGCAGCCAGTCCTCCGTTACCATCATCCGCGCCCTCAGCCTGAAAGAGGTAGACTTTGAGGATATCGGCCGCATTCTCCTGAAAGAGCTTTGTACAGCCCTTATGTGCGCTGCCGCTTTGGGGCTGGTCTGCTTCGCCAAAATCTGGCTGGTGGACAAACTGCTTATGGGCAACGAAAGCATAACCCTCGGAGTGAGTGCTGTGGTATGTATGACGCTGGCGGTAACGGTTGTATGCGCCAAGCTGGTAGGCTGTACCCTGCCCGTTGCGGCAAAGGCCGTGCATTTAGACCCCGCCGTGATGGCAAGCCCCTTTATTTCCACCATCGTGGATGCTTTGTCTTTGCTGGTATATTTCATGTTCGCAAAAGCCCTGCTGGGTGTATAAACAAAGGCACAGAATTGGAAAGCGTTTTGCTCCTATTCTGTGCCTTTTATTTGTTATAATGCATATCGGTTTTCATTCGCTGCCCGATAAATTGGAATTTAGCGAATTGGCGATTGTAGGGCGGGGGCTTGCTCCCGCCGCGAACCTAAGGGTGTGGATTGGGTGAATGTAGGGGCCGATTGAGCACATCGGCCCGTTGGGGTGTTACGGATTCGCCGCAGTTCCGTAGAAGCATCGTTC
>JBJDYH010000068.1:0-4041 GCA_051867135.1 Faecousia sp.
CCCCGTGGAGGGGTAGCGTACCGCCTTTTCTTGTGGGGGTTTCCAAAGGGGGCAAAGCCCCCATTTGGCACACGACTTTGCGAAGCAAAGTGTAGTGTGTTATACCTGCTGGCGTGGCTGACGGGGGAAACGGGGTGCGGTGCTTTTTGCGCCCCGTTTGCTCCGGCAGGAAAACAGGCTGAATTTTTGTGAATGGGAATGAACAAAAAATCGGGCTGGTTTCAGAGAACGGCGGCAGGTATATGAAAGCCCCGTCCCTCGTCCTACGCTCCGACTTGTGGACAAAATGTCCCGAAGCTGTGGCCACACTCCCGGAAAAGTAGCAGGACAGCGGGCAACCGTCAAGGCTGAAATGAACGGTTTTATACCCGGCCTTGACCGCCGCCCTCCGTCCCGCTGAACGGGCAGACAAGGCGGCCAATCCCTCAAAGTGCTTGGCCGCACTTTTTTTAATTTGGGAGCGTTCTCCCTTGCAAAATTGAAATGGGCGGGAAGCCATTTTGTGGCTTTCCCGCCTTGATTACCTTTTGCAAAGACGGGCGGGGCTGTCAACGGCGGCGCATGAAATGCGCCGTTCATCTTGACCGTTGACTGGCTCGGCTGGCTTTGCTATTCGGTAGCCAGACGAATGCTTTTGGTCGCCATGTTATTTCTAAAAGCAAGATCATGTTCTACGAAGATCATGGTAGGAGAAAATTCTCTAATCAGATTTTCAATTTGCATTCGAGAATAGATGTCAATATAGTTAAGAGGTTCATCCCACACATACAGATGCGCTTGTTCACAAAGGCTTTTTGCTATCAACACTTTTTTCTTTTGTCCCGCCGAAAAATCTTCCATTTTCTTTTCAAACTGTATTCGTGAAAAATCCATTTTCCGTAAGATTGCCTTAAACAAACTTTCATCAACACGATTGGCTTCCGCAAACTCTGATAACGAACCGTTCAGCATAGAAGTATCTTGAGGTACATAGGACAATATCATGCCAGAACCTATTGCAACTGTCCCACGATGTTCTATTTGTTGCCCAACCAGTAGCTTTAGAAGGCTCGTTTTGCCAGAACCATTTTTGCCATCAAGGGCAATGCGTTCTCCCTGTTTTACTGTAAACGAGATTGGCTGGCAGACATTTTTGCCGTCAAAAATCGGTACAACATCAGAGAAAGTCACTAAGGTATCTGAAAAATAGAGAAGCGGAGCGATTTTCAAATCTTCTACGGTTTCCAAATTTTTGAGAAGGCCGGACTTTTCCTCGATTGCACGTTGCTGCCGCACTTCGATAGCCTTTGAGCGTTTCATCATTTTGGCAGATTTGTGACCAATATACCCTCGATCAACCGGGCCGTTCCCATATTTTGACGCTTCAATTCGGTCTGACCAGACAGAAGTTCTTTTAGCTGCCTTTTGCATATTATCAATGCTTTTTTTCAGCTTCACATTTTGAGCGAGTTCAAATTCTTGTTGACGCTGGAAGTTGGTAAACCAAGTAGAAAAATTTCCGCTTTGCACTTCGATGTTTGACCGATTGATCGACAGGATATGGTCAACACAGCCATCTAAAAAACAGCGATCATGAGAGACTAAAATGAATCCCTTTTTCCGTTTCAGGTATGCTGAAACGGTTTCTCTGGCTTCCATATCCAAATGGTTTGTCGGTTCATCAATCAGTAAAAAGTGTCCATCATTCAGAAAGAGGGTGGCAAGCAGCACCTTGGTCTGCTCCCCATTGGAAAGCGTAAAAAATGGTCTCCAAAGCACATCATCACGGACTTCCAGATAGGATAGTTCTCTCAACAGCTCCCATTCTTCCGCCAGCGGGCAGACTTCCGAGAGAATGTCCGCAGTTAATCTGTTTTTATTGCTAACAGGGTATGGAAAGTAATCAAATTGCACAGAGGCTTGTATTTTCCCATGGTATTCGTACTTTCCAAGCAGAAGATTTAGAAAAGTTGTTTTACCTCTGCCATTTCTACCAATGAACCCAAGTTTCCAATCTGTATCAATTTGAAAATTGACATTTTCAAAAATGTTATCATAGCTGGATGGATAGGCAAAGGTAAGGTTCTCGACTCGGATCATCGACATATCGCATTCCTCCTTTATTCCGGGGATAAAGAACATAAAATAAGAGCTGCAAGAAAGTCAATTCTTGCAGCTCGTCACAGCATAATAGTACCACCCCTATCAAGAGTGATACGCCTACGATATATCGAGTGAATAGACTTTTAACTTTCTTGCAATGGGTACAATGGTACTGTAAAACACAGTATCACTGTATATTCCAATTTATTTGCAAGAAAAGTTAATCATCTTTCCACCTCACCTCTAATTTTATGTATGTTAGTGTATCACAAAGACACAAGCAAGTCAAGGAAAAGGGCAATGATGATAATGAGTATAAGGCAGGGTACTTTCTGTTTTTGCTTCTCTGCGGGATATGAGATTTCGTAAAATCCGATTTAGATGTTAAGGCTCATGTATAAAAGCGGATAAGGATTGCCCTGTTCGTCAAGGTCTGTCCTTTTATAAACCTGAAAGCCCATGTGTTCATAAAAGCCCTTGGCCTGTGGGTTTTGCTCATTCACAGCCACCCGCTCTACGGCATAGGTTTTAATCCCATATTGGAGCAGGCGCTTTCCGAGCCCCTTTCCTCTTTCTTCCGGGGAAATGAACAGCATTTCCAAGGTGCCGTCCTTGATCCCCATAAAAGCCCCGGGGCAGCCCCTATCATCTTCTGCGATCATCAAATGCGCAATTCCAGCGAGCGCCTGCGGTACATATTCTTTTATCTTTTTGATTTCACTGTCCGACAGAAACAGGTGTGTTGCTCTTACAGAACTTTCCCATACCGTCAGCAGCCGATTTATGAAATCCGCCGTCCTGTTTTTGGTTTCTACTTCAATGAATCTCATTTTTCCTTTTTGCATATCTAATTTCTCATTTTCTTCCCCGCTGCGGGTTTGGATTTTTCAGCAAGTCCGACTTCTGTGCAATCCTTTTCAGCCATTTCTTTTCCTCCTCCGACAGCTTCCCATAGTTCAGTTTGAGCCGCTTGCAGATAAAGGCCATCGCAGCCTGTTCCGGGTCGCTGTTTGGGCTGGCGGCTTCTTCGGCGGTCTGCAAGAAATCTTCCAGAGGATTGTCCTCCGGGACACTGAAAAAATCGTCCTTGTGGGCTTTCCGCAGGTCAAGGGCTATCTTGTTTATATCCTGCTGTATCACATGGCGGCAAAAGCTGTCATCGTCAATGTGGGCGGCGATCAGCTGCCTTAACTGCGGGTCGGTCAGACCGGGATTGTGCTGCTTCATAATAGTTGCGCTCACAGCGTCCACAATGGCGTTTGCCCCCTGTACCTGCTTTGCCGCTATGCCGTTTACATAGATTTCAAGGTCAGCCATGAGCCGGGGAAAATCCGGGTGCGTCGCCAGTTCACACAGGAGGGCATTATCCACCAGCCTGCTTTTCAAAAATTCAATCATATCATCACTCAAACGCAGGTCTGCAAGATCGGCGTTTGGGTGATTTTTTGTTTCAGAACGGCACAGCAGATAATCAACGGACACTTCGTAAAACTTTGCCAGCTGGATAAGGGCATAGTGGCTGATGTCCTTGAACTTGTCCCCCTCATAGCTGCCTAACGCAGACTTGGAGAGATGGGTTTCTTCCGCAAGCTGCTCCAGCGTCAGGCCACGCTCCACACGCAGGTCTTTCAGGCGTTCTTGTATGGATAGTTCCATGTTCTCCCTCCTTGTCTGCTCGACAAACTGGAATTGCCTAAAGCAGTAAAGCAGTACCCCTTACAATTATTTCTTTTACTGCTGATACAGTATCTTTGACTGAGTGCGTAGTTGTATCAATAACATTTGATTCATAGATTCCTAAATTGGAAAATTGTTCCCACATCGTTTCAACTAATTCAATATTTGTTTCTCTGTCTAACTTTGAGCGTTTGATAGCTCTCTTCATAGTTTCTTCTTTACTTGCTCTTAAAACGATATAGTGTACTTCATAATGCTCTTGAACAATGTTGAGCCACGGCT
>JBJDYH010000069.1:0-4013 GCA_051867135.1 Faecousia sp.
CATAATGAAGTTAACACGCTTGAACAAGATCTGCATGCCGACTCTAACGACAGATAAACAATACCCCATGCCTATCGAAGCAAAAGAAGCATGATAGGCATAGGGCATTTTTTATTTTTGGGGGCGCATACCTAATTGAGGGATGGCGCAGTAATTCTTCACAACCGTAGAGCTTAAAGAATAGCAAATTATGTCTAATCCAAACGATAATGCGAATAACGTTCATGAGTTCAACAGAAGGCAACCGTCTGTATATGTAGTTCACAGCGTTTTTCGCGCATTTCGCAACGCGTATAAACAGTTTTTCTTTTTTGTGATAATGTTTAATAGTATATTTGTACCCATACACAAGAAATGGGGGGGATAGTGATATAATGGGTTTACAAGTATCTATATAGTGAAAATCGACGCGAAGGATGTGAACACGATGCACGTCATTGCCTGTGAAGATGAGATAATTTACCAAAACTCCCTGCAAGAAAAAATTAATCTATGGGCACAAAAAACTCATCATGCGGATATCAAAGTAACTTTCTTTCGTTCATCAGAAGATTTGCTGGAGCACTGGGGAAAAGGGCTAAAAGCAGACCTCTTGTTCCTCGATATTATTTTTCATCATGAAATGAATGGCATGGAAATTGCTAAGAAGATTCGGGAAACGGACGACGTTGTTCCGATTGTCTTTGTGACCAATTCCGATGCATTTATCAAGGACGGCTATGCAGTTCGTGCCTTTCGCTACCTCAACAAACCCATTTTGTACGAAGACGTAGCGCTCTGCCTAGATGTAGCTTATAAGCAGTATACACTTGCTCACAATGAGTATCTGATTATAGCTGATGCAGGCCGACGCTTAGCGTTGCGTCACAATGAAGTACTGTATGTTGAGGCACAATCCCCATATACACTCATTCATATGCAGGGGCATGCGGAACCTATTAAGCTTCGTTATCGCTTTCTGGATCTGATACCCAAGCTGCCGGAAGAACTCTTCATTCTGTGCCATAGAAGCTATTTGGTGAATATCATTCATGTCCGCGCGGTCAAACGCCATACATTAACACTTTCAACAGGAGAAGAACTCCCTGTATCGAGATCGCTTGGAGCACATCTAAATGATTCCTTTGATAACTATTACCAGGAAGGCGGCATTTCTCATGGTGTGGACTGCATTTGAGATTGTGGTAAATCTATTTCAAGGATACATGATTCAGAAGTTCATGGAGTGCAGATTGCATATTTCGCGAAACCACAAGCAACACGATGTGCTGTGTGTCCTTGCAGTGTCTCTCTACTGCTCTATTCCGCTTTTTATACCAGTATCCATGCCAGATGCTGCGATTTTTCTCATTCCCCTTGTTTATGCCTGGTCCGTTTGTGATGATCCATGGTATGTCTCCGTATTTTGGACGGCGGTGGTGGCCTTGCTGTTTCTATCAATCATCTCGTTAATGTTGCACATTTTTTCGTCAATTCCCGGCAGCTCCTATGAAAAACTAATGAGCACGACAAGCATGAGGATAGACTTTGTTTTAACAACCAATGCATTCTTGGCACTTGCTGTCTATTTGACGTCCAAGATGAAGAAAGATTACTCAATACCGTATTGGCCGATGCTTCTTCTCTTTCTGCTGACCAATGCGGCCTTGTTCATCGTTGAAGAAGCATTATATACGCTTCAGGTAGGTGTAGAGTTCTACGAAAACACGCCAACAATATCCTTCCTTTGGGCTTATGTAGGATTGTGTACCTGCACGATCCTCATCATATCACTTTTTCATATGATGTCACAAAGCGTTGAACGCGAAACCCGATATAAAGCTGAAGTAAGCGCTATTGAGCAATCTCATCGCAACCTAGAGGATCTAGAACAAGTGTATCAAAATCTGTTGACTACAAAACACGATCTGAAGCAGCATGTGCAAACACTGGAAAAGATGGTGCAGTCCGAAGACTGTGAAAAGGCGAAGGAATATCTCAAAACGTATCAGCAAAGCCAAAGCGGCCAGAACATTTTCCTGACAGGCGCTACAGGCGTTGACGCGCTACTCATGACGAAATCACTGACCATGATGCACAATCACCTTTGCTTTCATTTTACACCTTATCCCTTAACCGAACTTCCCATCAGCGAGCCAGATTTCTGCACTATTGTGGGAAATCTGCTGGACAATGCTATCGAGGGATGCCTGCGAATAGAAACGCCAGCAGAACGCCCTACAATTCAGCTGACATTCTCACGCAGTTGGGACATGTTCTACATCTTCTGCAAAAACCCGTGCAACGAAAAGACCATCATTAACGAAAATGGCCGATGGAAGTCCTCAAAAGATCCGAATAACCGCACAGGTCTACATGCCATCGGGATCCGAAGCATTGAACATATCGCACATGAAGCTGAAGGGCGTTGTTCTTTTGAAATCGAAAATAACATATTCTCCGCTAAAATCGTACTTCCATATATTGATTCAAAGGAGTAAAAAGAAACGATGATAAAGAGAATTGCAGAAGGTATTGTATCCTATCTAGAACGTCATAATGCGATTGATGTTGAAAATAGAGATGTTTATGTATATGGTTGCGATATCGCTGTATATACGATTGCAAGCACGATTGGTTTAATTGCAATCGGCGCAGGATTTGGATATTTCATTGAGACTTTGGAGTTAATTTTCGTTTTTTATACCAATCAGACGCTGGGGGGTGGCTATCACGCCCCAACTCATCTTCGGTGCTTTATAACGATGGCAACCGGTTTACTTGCTTACATTGCAACTTTTTCATTTCAGATTCCTATCTGGGGAAGCGCTATACTTGGAATGGCATCATTGATAGTACTCATTATGTTACCATTAGTGCTTCACAAAAACAAACAATATCTCATAGTAAAACAGGCAGAATTAAAAAGGTGTTCGCTAATAGCAACTTTTACGGAAACATTGATCTTTATTGTAATTTTATTATTGGGCAAGAGGAAACTAAGCCAAGCACTTGCTATGAGCAGTTTACTGTGTGCCATTTCGCGCTGTTTTGGGAAATACTATCAATATAGATAGTCGTTACTTACTTGTATGATCTACATCTGGTTCAGCTGTATCAACGAATGTCTGAAAGAGTGCCTGTGCACGAAGTATATCGTGATCGGACAACCCTCTTAGAGCAATGACAGGGCAAGTGTCAATTTCAAGAAGATAGTCTGTAGTTGTCGAGAATAAAAAAGCGAGTTTCTTTAGATTGGTGGCTGTTGGCAGAGAGACATCTCCCTCCCAATCTTTTATAGACTTCATGTTTGTACCAACCTTGCGTGCCAAATAACTTTGCGACCAATGACGCAATGTCCGCATCTGTGCTATCCGAGAACCGGTGCTCATAAAATCACCTCAGCAATAGCATACAGAACATCGAAGGTATAATACTTACCCGCAAAAGGTAAATAACCCACCATTTTTTATATACAGCAAGCTATTCACAAACAATTTTGTGCATTTCAAAAAGAAATACACTTCTTGAGAGAAACCGATGGTATCATATCCCCGAAAGGAGGCGAGAGCATGGACAAGATCCTGAAAGTCATTGCAGGCTGGATCTATAATTACAGCAAAGCAAATGCCGGCATGGCCAGTATCCGCGGTTCCTACGAAACTAAGGTTCCTGAACAGCTTAAAAGTACCAAGTAAGTAGTGATCGTATTCTTGTCAAGTGTCAGGGCTGACACAGCGTAATGTAAAGGAGGTTCTAACAATGAAGAAAACTATTTCGATCGTTCTGACAACTGTTCTTCTCCTTGCGTGTCTGGCATCTACTGCTATGGCAATTACTGAGCGTGCTAGTTATCAAGGGTCTGTTTGGACAGGAAAACCCACAGTCCTAGGAACCGGGTATTACTGCACCGCAGCACGAAATGACTCTCAGGGTGATGAGACTACTCATTGGGCTTGGGCTCGAACTTATTACAGTGGAACTAGGGTGTGTTTCTAAAGTGTCTAGTGCCGAGTGATTATGCAAGCCAGATA
>JBJDYH010000070.1:0-18118 GCA_051867135.1 Faecousia sp.
AAAAAATAATTATTTTTCTCTCTATCTCTCTATTGACATCACACCATTAGACTTTTTCCCAATATTCCCCAAGCTGGGTGCTTTCGTTTGCACAACACATACATTATAGCATATTTTTTCCCAAATGCTACCGCTTTTTTGCACGAACCGGGCAATTTAGGGTAGTAAAACGCAGGGCGCTGTGGTATAATAATTCTCACAAAATCCTGACATTAAGCGCTTTCATAAGCGGCTGCGTGAAAGGTGCGAATATGGTTTTGCCCCCATAGGGATACTATGTGGGGTGATTTGCCATCGCCGCACCGGGTATTCGGTGGGGCGATATTCTTTTGGAGGGTTGGATATGGAAACAAGAGTTGCGGTTATGAGCATCATTCTGGAAAACCGCGAGGTGGCGCAGACCCTCAATGGGCTGCTGCATCAGTACGGAGAATTTATCATCGGCCGAATGGGGATTCCCTATCGCCAGCGAGGCATTCATCTCATTGCCGTGGCGCTGGACGCGCCTCAGGATACCATTGCGGCTCTGGCCGGAAAGGTTGGGGCGCTTCCGGGTGTACAAGTCAAAACCGCTTATTCAGGCGTTTTTACAAAACAATAACGGAGGATAGAAAATGAAAAAGAAAATCACATGGATTACAGAAACGGCCGTTATGCTTGCCCTGCTCGTAACGCTGCAGGCTTTTACAAAAGGCTTCGGTCAGTTGGTGACCGGCTCCTGTGTCAATGCGGTACTGGCAATCGCCACGCTGGTGGGAGGCATTGCCAGCGGCTTGACCGTTGCGCTCATCTCTCCTGTGCTGGCCTTCCTGCTGGGCATCGCACCCCAGATTCTTACAGTTCCCGCTATCATGGTAGGCAACAGCGTGTATGTTATTCTGCTGTGGCTGATTGCGGGCAAGAACGGGAAGAACCTTCCGCGGCAAGTCGGGACATGGCTGGCCTCGGCCTTTGCCAAGGCTGCGGTGCTGTATCTGCTGGTGGCGAAGCTGATTTGCGGCGTTCTGGCAGAGGACTTGCTGGCTGCGGGTACGCTGAAACCGCCTATGCTGAAAATGCTGCCCGCTACCTTTAGCTGGCCCCAACTGTTTACCGCTCTGATTGGCGGCGGCGTGGCTATGTTAATTGTACCGATTCTGCGAAAGGCTCTGCGGAAGTAAGGCGGAAAAGGGACTTTCACAGAGCTTCCACAGTATGCAAAAAAGATAGACAGACGATATTTTTGCTTTCATACAGGTACGAGGGGGGAATGCCCATGAAAAAGAGCGTCGCGTTGGTGACCGGGGGGAGCTCCGGCATCGGTCAATGTACGGCTGCGGCTTTGCGGGATGCCGGCTGCGTGGTTTATGAGTTCAGCCGCCGGGAGCATACCGGGGAAGATATACGGCACATAAGCGTGGATGTAACGCAGGAGGACGCGGTGAGAAGCGCCGTGGAGAGAATCGTTCAGGAAGCGGGCGGAATTGACATTGTTGTGAACTGCGCGGGCTTCGGTATCTCCGGCGCTGTGGAGTTTACAAGCCTTGCGGATGCAAAGAGTCAGTTCGATGTCAACTTTTTTGGCATGGACAATGTCACCCGCGCGGTGATCCCTGTCATGCGCTGCCGGGGCGGCGGAAGGATCGTCAATGTCAGTTCCGTGGCGGCGGTGGCGCATATTCCCTTTCAGACCTATTATTCCGCGTCCAAGGCGGCAATCGAGTCCTATACCTGCGCCCTTGCCAATGAATTGAAGCCTTTTGATATTACCGTCACCGCAGCGCAGCCGGGAGATATCCGTACCGGTTTTACGGATGCGCGAAAGAAGTCCGCTGCCGGTGATGAGGTTTACGGCGGCAGAATCTCCCGGAGTGTGGCGGGAATGGAGAAGGACGAGCGCAAAGGAATGCCCCCGGAGTTCGCCGGACGGTACATAGCAAAGCTGGCGCTGAAAAGGTCAGTAAAGCCAATCTATACAGTTGGTTTTGGTTACAAATGCCTGAGCCTGCTATGCAAGCTTTTGCCATGCAGATTCCGAAATTGGATTGTCGGCTTGCTGTATGGCGGTTGACGGAAAATGAACCCCCCTGCGGAGCAGGACACCGTTCATCGGTATCCTGCTCCGCGCTTTTTGCTTCGCCACCTATCATTTTGACACATTTCCCTGTAAAAACAGTCTATAGACTGTGCCGGAAATCCTGTATACTGAAATTGGATAATACTGAAAGGGCGGGGTGAATATGCGCTGCGTTTTGAGAAAATGGCGTATGTCAGACGCAAAGAATCTGGCACAGGCGCTGAACAATGAAAGAATCATGAATAATCTCCGAGACGGCCTGCCGTTTCCCTATACGGAGCAGGACGCAGCAGACTATATTGCCGCCATGCTTGCCGCCGATGAAAACGACACCTTTGCCTATGCCATTACGGTGGACGGCCGGGCCATTGGCAGCATCGGCGCCTTTCGGCAGGGCAATATCCACCGTCAAACGGCGGAGATGGGATACTATCTGGCGGAGGAATACTGGGGCCGGGGTATTATGACGGAAGCCATTTGGCAGCTTTGCGGCATCATCTTTGAGACAAGTGACATTCTCCGAATTTACGCGGAGCCTTTCGCCTACAACACCGGCTCCCGGCGTGCGCTGGAGAAGGCCGGATTTACATTTGAGGGGATCATGAAAAACAATGCTGTGAAAAACGGCAAGGTTCTGGATATGGCGCTTTACAGCCTGACCCGAACCATAGAGTGGTATCCTGTCCGAAGGCTGACGAGAGAAGAAATCCCGGCGGCGCTGGAGCTGTGCTGGAGGGTGTTTCTGGAATTTGAAGCCCCGGAGTATCCGCCTGAGGGAACTGCCGCTTTTCGGGCCAGTCTGGATGATCAGGAGCGCAACCGGAAGATGGATTTTTACGGTGCCTTTGACGGAGAAAACCTTGTGGGCGTGCTGTCCATGCGAGCGCCCCAGCACATCGCCGGATTTTTCGTGGATGCTGCCTATCACCGCCGGGGCATCGGCAGACGGTTGTTTGATGCCATGCGCAGGGATTATTCCCGGCAGGAGTTTACGGTC
Organism: Faecousia sp.; assembly: GCA_051867135.1. Classification (GTDB taxonomy): domain Bacteria; phylum Bacillota; class Clostridia; order Oscillospirales; family Oscillospiraceae; genus Faecousia. Next base: position 3,054 of record JBJDYH010000070.1, read on the forward strand.
AATTCCTCCCCCTACGCGGTGGAGATCTACCGCCATCTGGGGTTTGTACCGACGGATACGGAGCAGCTTGTCAGCGGAATGCGGTTTGTGCCCATGCGGTACGGGCTTGGCGATTGAGCGGATGGAGAATGAAAACCGCAACAATCCATGAACGCTATATCCGGTAGAATGACAGCAAGAATGGTCGAGAAAAAACAGCACCGTAAATGTAAAATAGGGGAGAAAGGGAGGAGATTTCTATGAATCAGGATAAAATCATCATTCGGGGGCTTCGGCAGAACAATTTGAAAAATGTATCTTTGGATATCCCCAAAGGGAAAATTGTGGTGTTTACCGGCGTGTCCGGCTCCGGCAAATCCAGCATCGTGTTCGATACCATTGCCGCCGAAAGCCAGCGGCAGATGAACGAAACCTACACGGCCTTCATGCGGGGGCGGCTTCCCAAATACGAGAAGCCCAAGGTAGAGCGCATAGACAATCTCTCCGCTTCCGTGATTGTGGATCAGTCCCGCTTAGGCGGCAACGCCCGCTCCACCGTGGGCACCATCAGCGATATGTACGCCGCCCTGCGTCTGCTCTATTCCCGCATCGGGCAGCCTTATGCCGGGACAGCCTCCTACTTTTCCTTCAACGATCCCAACGGTATGTGCAAAACCTGCTCCGGCATCGGAAAGGTTCTGGACTTGGACATTGAACGGGCCATCGACCCGGACAAATCATGGAACGAAAGTATGCTGTGCCTGCCTGCCTTCGGCGTGGGAAACTACTATTGGAAGCAGTACACAAGCTCCGGCTTATTTGATTTGGATAAGAAGTACCGGGATTATACCCCGGAAGAGAGAAATCTGCTCCTGTTTGGCAGCAAAGAACCGGGCGGGCCCCGGGCGCACAAGCGGATAGAGGGGATCAAAACACAGTTTCAGCGGCTGTGCCTGATGAAAGGCCCGGAGGAGCAGAATGACTACACCCTGCGCAAACTCAACCAGTTTATGGAGGAAAAGACTTGCCCTGACTGCCGTGGACGGCGGCTCAATCCTCAAAGCCTTTCCTGCAAGGTGGCGGGTTACAGCATCGACGAGATGTGCGCCATGGAGTTTTCGGAACTGGTAAAGGTGCTGCAAACCATTGAAGACCCCCGTGCCAAAACCATCGTGGACACCCTGACGGCATCCCTGACCCGGATGATCGACATCGGTCTGCCCTATCTGTCCATGGATCGGGAGTCGTCTACCCTGTCCGGGGGCGAAGCCCAGCGGCTGAAGCTGGTGCGGTATATGGGAAGTTCCCTTACCGGTATGACCTACATCTTTGACGAACCCAGCACCGGTATGCACCCCAGAGATGTGTACCGTATGACAAGGCTTCTGCAAAGCCTACGGGACAAGGGCAATACCGTGCTGGTGGTGGAGCATGACAAGGATGTAATCTCCATTGCCGATGAAGTCATTGATGCCGGCCCTCTGGCAGGGAAGAACGGCGGCGAAATTTTGTTTCAGGGGAGCTACGAGGCGCTGCTTCTCTCCGGCACCCGCACGGGAAACGCCCTGAAGCAGAATACCCCTCTGAAAGCCGCGCCCCGCAGACCCAAAGGCTTTCTCCCGGTGCGCTCTGCCTGCGTTCACAACCTGAAAAATGTGTCGGTGGATATTCCTCTGGATGTGCTTACGGTAGTTACCGGCGTGGCAGGTTCCGGCAAAAGCTCCCTCATCCGGGATGTGTTTGCCAGGCAGTACGCCGACCGGGTGGTTCTGGTGGATCAATCCCCGGTGACAGCCACCGGCCGCTCCACCCCGGCTACCTTTCTGGGCTTTTTTGACGAGATCCGCAAGGTGATGGCGGCGGAAAACGGCGTGGAGCCTGCCCTGTTCTCCTTTAACAGCAAGGGTGCCTGCCCTGCCTGCGGAGGGCGGGGGCAGATCGTTACGGAGCTGGTGTTTATGGACCCGGTCACTACGGTCTGCGAAGCCTGCGAGGGCAAGCGGTACAGCAAAGAAGCTCTGTCCTACCGTTATCACGGGAAAAACATTGTGGAAATTCTGGATATGTCTGCCGGGGAAGCCTACGAGTTTTTCAAGGAGAATAAGAAGCTGCGCAAAGCCCTTGGCGCCATGCTGGAGGTGGGCCTGCCTTATCTTTCTCTGGGGCAGCCTTTGTCCACCCTGTCCGGCGGCGAAAGGCAGCGGGTGAAGCTTGCCAAATATCTGGACAAAAAGGGCAACATCTATGTGCTGGACGAACCCACCACCGGCCTGCACGCTTCCGATGTTCAGAAGGTCATGGAGCTGCTGGACAGTCTGGTGGCTCGGGGCAACACCGTCATCGTCATCGAACACAATCTGAATGTGATGAAGCAGGCGGACTGGCTCATCGATGTAGGGCCGGACGGCGGCACAGCCGGCGGAGAGATCGTCTTTGCCGGAACGCCAAAGGAAATGGCGGAGCAGTCCGATACCATTACAGCACAATACCTAAGGAAATCGTTATAAATTTTCGGCCTCTCGTCCTTCAAGGATGAGAGGCTGTTTCTCTACGGAACTCATTGGGATAAAAGCAGGATTGCTTGTGTAGAAATGCCGGTTTACAAGGATTGTCCGGGTGTGATATAATATCCGATATTCATATCGGTTTCCAGTTACCCGATAAATTGGAATTTAGCGAATTGGCGATTGTAGGGCGGGGGCTTGCTCCCGCCGCGAACCTAAGGGTGTGGATTGGGTGAATGTAGGGGCCGATGCCTACATCGGCCCGTTGGGGTGTTACGGATTCGCCGCAGTTCCGTAGAAGCATCGTTCTGCGTCCTGCGGGCCGATGTGGGCATCGGCCCCTACAGCGGTGCGGTTATGTACCAGCCCTTTGTAGGGGCCGGTCTTGACCGGCCCGAAACCGAAAACCTACTGCCGCAGGAAACCGGGTGCAACGGGCGGGTCGAGACCCGCCCCTACAATAATAGTCGCAATTCACCGATAAATTCCAATTTATAGATTCTGACAGAAAGGATTTTGGACATGAAGAAGTTTTTCATTTTGTTGGCGCTGCTGCTTCTATTATTGCCGGCCTGTGGGCAGACTACTCACAACGAACAGGAGGCGGTATATTTGAACATCACAGCGGAGCAAGCCAAAGAAATTATGGACACCGAGGAAGGCTATATCATCCTGGATGTGCGCACCCAGGAAGAATATGACGAGGGGCATATTCCCGGCGCGATTTTGATTCCCTATACCCAGATGGAAGCAAGAGCAGAAGAGGAATTGACCGATAAGAACCAGCGAATCCTCGTCTATTGCCGCAGCGGACGGCGCAGCAAAATTGCGGCGGAAACCCTTGTGGAGCTGGGCTATACCAACATCCGGGAATTCGGCGGCATCATCGACTGGCCTTATGAGGTGGAAATACCCTGACAGGGCATAATTTTAGGCGTGCTTTCTACGGCAGGAAGCACGCCTTTGCTTATAGCTTGCTGTATTCGCCAACGCCATGCCCAAGGAGCCGAACAATTTCCAACTCGTCCATAGCATCCAAAATGGCGTTGTGGGTTTCCCGGTATGTACCGTCCCCGGAGAGCAGGCGGAGCATAGCTTCCACGCCGTAGCCCCGCTTCAAGCGCCCGGTGCTGTAGCAGTCGGCGCAATCAGGAATTTTGGGATTGTGCTGGCGGTAGATGGCAAGGCACATAATGTCGTGCCAGTCAAAGCTGCGCAGCTCCGGAAGATGATTCCGGTCAAAGCTTGCGTTGTAGGCAAAGATGGACAAAACGCCAAACTTTTTCAGCCATTGGGACAAATCCGCCATGGCACTCTCCCGGGAGCAAATGATGGGGTTTACCGGGGTATCCAGAAAAAGAACATCGGAAAACATCCCGCCCAGGGCACATTCCACAGGAAGAATATGATACTTGGCGGCAACTTGCCGAAAAGTATCCGTATCCGCAATCACGGTGCCGATGGACATGACTTCGTCGGCCCAGTTGGTTTCCGTGTCGATCACAGCAAAGTATCCCATAGTTCTGCCTCCTTGGTGAATTACAGATAGTATACTGGAAAATGCGCCAAAAGGCAAGTTTACAATGGGGGAAAAGCAATATTCACGGCAAAGAGCACCTCCAAAGCCCTGTGGCATAGATTGGGATATGCCATTCAGCATGGGAGGAAAAACCTATGACCGATTTGTTCCCCTTTCGGAAGCTTTGCCCCATCCTGAGCCGCAGGCCTCAGGCTTTTGCAAAGGTGCGGGGAAGCAAAACATACTCCGCAATCCGCGGCTTCGTGTATTTTTATCCAATAGATGGCGGCGTTCTGGTGGCGGCCAGTATCCAGGGGCTTCCGGAACCAACCGTAAATGCCCCAACCGGGATTTTTGGCTTTCATATTCACAGCGGTTCCCGGTGCAGCGGAACGGCAGAAAGCCCTTTCGCGGATACCTTGGGCCATTATAACCCGGCGGAAGTGAACCACCCCAACCACGCGGGGGATTTGCCGCCGCTGTTTGGCAATCACGGCAATGCCTTCCAAGTGTTTTTTACGGATAGATTTTCTGCCCGGGAGATTCTGGGCAAAACCGTTGTGATTCACTCCCACCCCGACGATTTCACATCACAGCCCGCAGGAAACTCAGGGGAAAAGATTGCCTGCGGGCAAATTGAGCCATTCGGCAAAGGGGTGCGCTTTCACCCTATTGCAGACCGTTCGCAGCCATGCTGCCAAAGTGAAAGCGGAAGCCGAGATTGGCGCGGTGCCAAGTGACCTGAAATCAAATGCAGACCCGCCGGTTTCCCTTGTGAAAACCGGCGGGTCAAGTTTGCATCGCTGTCAAAGCGCAGAGTGTATTATGGAAACTCTGAATAAATCGCCTGCGGCTGGAGGGCGAATCTTTTGCCACATCCGTGCAGTTTTGAAAATGGGAAATACACAAAGTATTCCGCCATTTTCAAAACTTTCGGCTGAGCCAAAATCTTCTGCCCCCAGCTCTTGCCGATTTCATCAGAGCTTCCTTATCCTTTCTTCCGGGTTAAGAGGATTCCCATAACGCTGCCCACAAGAAGAATCGGCGCGATTCGAACAAACAGCCATTCCGATGCGTGAAAGACAGTGCCCACAACGGCGGTTTCCGGGTCGCTGTAATCCCAGCCCAAGTAAGGGCTGCCAAATGCGATTAAGAGCAGATAAATCATTACAATGACAGCGCACAGGGAGATAAACAGCCAATGGAGCGCTTTGCGTCTGGCGGCCTTTCTTCGGGCAAGCTGTAGGTTGATAATCTCCAGCTTTTCGGAAATCGCTTTTAAGTCATCCGTTTGCGGCGCAGTCACCGTTTCCCCCAGCAATGTGCTTACAGGGGTTTCCAGGGCTTCTGATAAGGAAATCAACATATCGGAATCGGGAACGGACAAACCCTGCTCCCATTTGGAGATTGTCTGCCTCACCACATTTACTTTGACAGCAAGCTCTTCTTGGGAAAGCCCTTTCGACTTTCGGATTGCTTTTATGTTTTCGCTTAACATTCAGGATAGCCACCTTTCTGTTTGTTGTCATACTAATTCTTAATTAAAAGATTTCATCAGCAGCGTAGGGATTTTGGCGCAAGACAAGGCAGAGGAGCGCCGCCATACTGTATGTATGGCAAGTGACTTTTAACGAAGTATTGCGCCAATAGACCAAGCTGATATGAAAGATTTTAATTAAGAGTTAGTATTAACTCTATTATAGAAGAAACTGCCCGTTGCCGCAAGCAACACATCTTAACATTTACGCCAAAACAAGCGGGCGCAACGATTACTTTCCAATAAAAATCGGCGCAGGTGCAATACCCGCGCCTCAGCGTGTCGATAAACCCGGTAATTCGGAATTGTAGGGGGCGATGCCCACATCGCCCCGCAGTAAAATCCTTCAGATTATTGGTAAATTCGGGCAAATTCGTAACATTTTTCAAAGGGCCGATGTGGGCATCGGCCCCTACAGCCACCTTTTTCGACAATCTGCGGCGCAGGTGCAATACCCGCGCCTTTTCTTATGATTATGACTTATTAGCAGCAGCGGCGGCGATCTTCGGGGCAGAGGCAATCGTGGAACAAATCCAGCTTGAGCTGGAGGGCCAGTTCCAAACGAGTAACCGCGGCTATTACCCGCTCTACGCTGTCGTCAATCTCTACCAGGTCATTTACACGCACATTGGCAAGCTCGGTGGTTTTCTGAATCTTTCTGTGTTCGGCTTCCAGAATTTCGGCCAGCGCCTCCTGCTGTTCGGCAACGGAGTCAATCAGTCTGGTGATGGCCTCCCGCCGTCTGTCCTCACGGGGGCAGGGTGTTTGTGTCGCTTCCATAACATAACATCCTCTCATTTCAGATTGTGCCGTATGGCACAGTCCATTCTATGTTTCCCGGCAAAATTTGACACGGTTTGCAGGAGCGTGTACATGACCACGCTGCCGCCAATGGCAGAGGATTTCAGGCACCATTACCCGGAAAGCTGGGCAATGGTGGAGAGGTCAGAAAACGAATAAATGCCCCGGAATTGGTTTCGTGATACCCGCGTTTCCAATTCCGGGCTTTGTTTCGATTGCAGGCTCTGCTGCTTACAGGTTTTCCAAATGGCGGTGATTTTGCTTTTTTTAGGACAAGCGCTTCTCAAACCAGTTGCTTCAGAATCCGAAAGCGGTTGCGGCGAAATTCGATGAGCCCCTCCTGCGCCATCCGGTTCAGCTCCCGGGTCAGGGCGCTTCGGTCGGTATGGAGATACTCCGCAAGCTGCACCCGCCCCAGAGGGATTTCAAAGGACATGGAACCGGCGTATTCCGAGCGCCGGGTCAGATATTCGCAAATCTTCTCCCGGAGGGACTTTTTGGAAATTAAGTCCACCTTTTCCATCAATGCCAAATTCTTTTCCGCAATGGCGGCTACCATGTTTTCGATAAGCTGGCGGTGAAAACCGCAGGACTGGGCGCAGGTGGTCAGGGCCCGCTTGAAGGGCACGAACAGCACAACCGCCCGTTCCGCCGCAACAAAGGACACCAGCTTGTTGTGGATGCCGCCGCAGACAAAGGTCTCCCCAAACAGCTCGCTGGGCCGGATATTCAGAAGCAAGGCTTTGTTGCCCCACACATCCTCCCGAATCATCTGCACACACCCGCTGAGTACTACGCCAACGCTGAGGATTTGTTCATCCCGCAAATGAATGAACCCACCTTTCTCGTAGCTTTTTGCATACGCTCCCACGCAGGTCATCACCCCCGGCAAATCCTGCTGCGCGATACCTTGAAACAGGGGGCTGGCCATCATTTGGGGGAAATAGTCTTTCGCAGAAACCATAGTCTTCACCTCGTCAGTATTTTATCACAAATATGTTGCCCAGGCAACATTTTATTATTATGGATGTGCTACAATGAGGGCAAAGGAGGGATGCGATATGTTGGAAGGATGTCAGGGAAAACCCAGAACCCCTACCATTATTGAAAAAATCTGCCCGGAGTGCGGCAATCTCATTGAAATGTTTTCCATCGACACCCAGATGGCCTGCGAGAACTGCGGCTTTGTGGTCTACAACGACACCTTGAGCTGTGTCCAGTGGTGCAAGTATGCCGCCAAATGCGTGGGCGAAGAGATGTATCAACACATGATGGAGATTGCCGAGGCTCAGAAAAGGAGAAAATCGGAATGATTCGGAAAATCATCAAAATTGACCGTGAAACATGCAACGGCTGCGGCCTGTGTGTAAACGCCTGCCACGAGGGAGCCATTGAGCTGGTGGACGGCAAAGCCTGTCTTGCCAGAGAGAACTACTGCGACGGCTTGGGAGATTGTCTGCCCGCCTGTCCCACCGGCGCTATTACCTTTGAGGAGCGGGAAGCCCCTGCCTATGACGAGGTGGCTGTGTTGGCTGCAAAGAAAGCCAAGGAGGCACCGCTGCCCTGCGGCTGCCCCGGTACACAGGCAAGACACTTGGAAAAGGCCGCCTGTTCCTGCAATGCAGAGGTGCCCAGCCAGCTTCGCCAGTGGCCGGTGCAGATAAAACTGGTGCCGGTAACGGCTCCCTGGTTTGCGGATGCCCATGTGCTGATTGCCGCCGATTGCACGGCCTATGCCTACGGCAATTTCCATAATGACTTCATGCAAAACCGGGTGACGCTGGTTGGCTGCCCCAAGCTGGACAGCGTGGATTACAGCGAAAAGCTCGCTGCCATTTTTGCAAACAATGCCATCGCAAGCGTCACCCTGACCCGGATGCTGGTGCCCTGCTGCGGCGGTCTGGAGATGGCGGTAAAGAAAGCCATCGCCGCCAGCGGCAAAAAACTGCCCCTCGCAGTTGTGACCATCTCCCCGGACGGAGAAATCGTCAACGAAAGAACAGTCCAATAAAAAGCGCCACCTTCCCCTAAAAACGGAAGGTGGTGCTTTTTTGCACGCAAGAATCTATGAAAAGAATCCCCGCAGAAGCCCCTGCGTGGGCTTTTCTATAAATGCACCGCATAAACAAAGAAAAGCTTTTCACAGAATACCAAAATTGGTTGATTCTTGGGCATGAAATCGATCTGGATCAAAAGACAATCCGGTTTGCCGAATCCGCGACTTCCTGAGCTTCACGATCTTAGAGAGGGATACAAGCGCCATAAAGAAACTTTGATCTATCTTTTGGGGCATAGGTGTGATACAATCCATTCCATAAACCGTATATGTGGAGGATTCGGCAATGGTGCGTGGATGATTGGCTGATCATGGAAAGGATCTTGATAAAAACCTGATTTGGGAGGATAGTTATGTACGAAAGAATGCTCAACAAACAAGCTGTACCGACGATAGAAGAAATGACAGCGTACTGTGCGGATAATGCGGAACGATTTTCTAGGATAAATGAATGGTTAACAACGATTTTTCATACAGAACAGAAAGTAGTTTTTCCGTATGGCAATCATTACGGTTGGGGAATTGGCCATTATAAAAAGAAAAAGCTTATGTGCAATATTTTTGCCGAAGCTGGCGCGTTCACAGTTATGATGAGATTAACAAATGCACAGTACGAAACAATTTATGAGGCGGTACAAAAATACACGCAGAATTGTATTGATCAGAAATATCCTTGCGGCAATGGTGGCTGGATACATTTTCGGGTGATATACCAGGAACATTATGAAGACATATTGAAGCTGTTAGAGGTTAAATGCTCGGAATAGTAAATTCGACAAATTGGTATTTGCAGGCGCAATTTGTAGGGGCCGATGCCCACATCGGCCCTCTCCAATGGCACGGATTCGCCGCAGTTCCGTAGAAACATCGTTTTGCATTCTGCAGGGCGATGTGGGCATCGCCCCCTACATTCACAAAATACAAATCCTCGCCAAATTCCGGTTTGACAAGGCAATCACTTAACAAATCGTCAAGTTTCTTCAATTACCCGGTGATAGGAATCAGGTCGGAAGATTGATATACTGAAAGCACCACAAAACAAGGAGGAAGATTCGTATGAACTTCAATATTGGTGCAAAAATCAAAACCATGCGTCTTGCGGCATCCATGACTCAGGAACAGCTTGCAAACCGGCTGGGTGTTTCGGCACAGGCCGTTTCCAAGTGGGAGTCCGGCACAAATATGCCTGACATTCAGATCCTTCCAGACCTGTCCGTGCTCTTCGGCGTGACCATCGATTCCCTGTTTGACATGACAGACGAAAGTAAGATGGAGCGGCTGGAAAATATGATGTACGGTGTTCGCTTTCTCAGTGAGGATGATTTTCGGAATGCGGAAGTCTATTTGAAGGACTGCATGGGTAAGAAAAAGCTGGAGGGAGAAGCCACCCTTTTGCTTGCTGAGCTCTACAACAAGCGAGCCAGCGAGTATCACGAGTTGGCATCGCCTCTGGCAAGAAAGGCCCTGGAGCTGCTGCCCGGCAGAAAGGATGCCCATAATGCGGTCTTTGACGCCGAGAACGGCCCCTATCAGGACTGGAACTGTATTAACCACCATTCTTTAATCGATTTTTACAAGAAAGTAGTCAAGACCCATCCCGAAGATATCCGAAACTACTTCTGGCTGCTGGATTTGCTGATTGCGGACGGACGAACCTCCGAAGCAAGAGAGTATGCCGAAGAAATGAAGCGGGTGGAGTATTCTTACCACTACGAAATGTACATGGGTCATATCTGCAAGGCGGAATGCGATCTCCCTGGCGCTTTGGAATGGTGGAGGAAGATGACCGAGCACAGCCCTGAAAAATGGATCGTCTGGGCAGAGTATGCAGACTGCATGGTGAAGCTGTGCCGCTACGAGGAAGCAATCCTGTCTTATAAAAAGGCGATGCCCATGCGCCCGAAACCCCGCTTCTATGATTGTGAGCAGGCTGTGGCACACATCTATGAGATTCAGGGCAACTACCGTGCAGCCATCGAAATGAATCGGCAGGCTCTGCAAATCACCCGTGAGGACTGGACTACTGAGGGAGAATCCGTTGACTTCTTCCACCGGGAGATCCGCAGGCTGGAAGAGCGAATGTAATGTCTGCTGAACAAGCCCCTCCTCGCCTTGTTCCCGCACCGCCGGGCTGGGCTGCCGCAAGGAATCTCCCGGAATTGATGCTGCTACGGAAGCCTGCCCCGGCGCTGAAAGTTAATCAAAGGCTCCGCCTGCGGCGTGGAGGCGGATACTGTCGAAGACCCACGGATGCGGACGGAGGATTTCCGTTTCCCCTTGCGGATTTCCAAAAATGATGTATACTGGATGGTGAAAAACAATTACGAAACGGAGGTACACCATGCAGTTTATTTGTTATCCAAAGTGCACGACCTGCCAGAAGGCAAAAAAGTGGCTGGAGGAAAAAGGTATTCCCTTTGAGCAGCGGCACATCAAGGAGCACAATCCGACTGCCGGGGAATTGAAAAACTGGCATGAAAGAAGCGGTTTGCCCCTGAAAAAGTTCTTCAACACCAGCGGCCTGATGTACAAGGAGCTGAAGCTCAGCCAGAAGCTGCCCACCATGGGTGAGGAAGAGCAGCTTGCGCTGCTGGCAACGGACGGTATGCTGGTGAAGCGTCCCATTCTGGTTGGCAATGATTTTATCCTCGTCGGCTTTAGAGAAGCGGATTGGGAAGCTGCCCTTGGAAAGTGAATAACGCCCTCCGGTGTATGTAAAAAGACTGCATTGGAAAAGGCCGAAAACTATCTGTACCATTTTGTGTTTCCCGTCCATTTTGACCCCCTGCCGCGCGTTCAAGCATGGCGGGGGATTCCTTTTGCCCAATGGAGTCTCCTGTTTTGACAAACATGGATTCCAAAGCAGAAGTTGGGATTTTATGAAAATTTTGTAAAATTACTATTGCGTTTGCAAAAAGAAAGTGCTAGAATGAAAGGGAATGGGAAGATATGTCCAGAGGACAAATGTCTCCGTGAGAAACACAGCGAAGCGCGGCGGCAGGGACAATGGCGTGTATCCATTGAAAAACCTCCGAAACAAGTCGGGGGTCGGACATTCTGTGAATGCCTGGAATAATACATAGGAGGGACTTTTATGAAAAAGGTTTTGAGCGTTCTGCTGGCGCTGGCCATGGTTATCGGCATGGTTCCGGCAGTATTCGCAGATGAATCTACAAAGACCATGACCCTCGCAGAGGGCAGCGGCTGCTCCGTGGCCGCAAATGCTGATAATGGCATTGCCATTACATTTACCCCGGAATATGACGGAACTGTCACCTTCACAATCTCCGGAAATCCCGGCTGGGATTTGTGGAATTATACCGGTGGCGTATCCGAATCTGTTTGCAAGACCGCCGGTTCGGGTACTTACCAGGTGGATGTGACAGCAAACACCGAATACAAATATGAAATCTGGGGCTACGCTTATGAAGAAGACACAACGGATATTTCCTATAGTGTTGTGCTAAGCTACACAGAGGGAACCGGCGGCGCCGGCACCAACACCGACCCCATCACCCTGGAGGCAGGTGTTCAGAAGGAAATCACCATTCCTGTTGGTGAATCCGTTGAAGTTGTGGTGGACGCAACGCAGTCCGACATGGAACTGACTGTGGTTCCCAACCGCACTTACATGGATTGGAAAATTCAGCTCGGCGAGGATGCGTATACGCCATATCCCTCCGGCGCGCAGTTGATAGAGCTGGCTGCCGGTCAGAAGTACACGCTGACCATCACCAACACCAGCGAGGATGTCGATCAGGTGGTGACCGTTGTTGCCAGCAAGCCTGCCGTTGGCACCATGGATCGCCCCGACAGCCTGATTCTTGGCACCAATAGTGCTGAGCTGGAAGCAAATCAGGAATACTATTATTCTTGGACTGCTCCCTCCAACGGTACATTGACCGTTACGATTGCCGATACCTGTGATGACTGGTACTACAGCCTCACCATTGGATACTCCAGCGAAATGCACGGCACCGGCGATGATAAGACTCAGACCTATGCTGTTACCGAGGGCGATGAGCTTTCTCTGGCTGTGGCCACATATAGCTATGCTGCCGGTACTGTCACATTCACCGTCAGCTTTGCTGCCGAGAGCGGCGGAACTTCCGATCCGGACGAGCCCTCCAATGAAACCGGCAGTATTACGGTGACGAAGGGCACAAAGGAGGAGATTGCCTGGACCGCTCCCGCTGACGGCGTTCTGACTGTAACGGCCGCCAGCACCGGCACCGGCACCTTCTGGTACAAAGGGATTGACGAAACGTACTATGATTTTGCCAACCTCACTTCCGTCGAGAAGAGCTATGCCGTTACCGCCGGTACCGAGTACACCGTTGGCTTCTGGGCGATTGGCGGCGACATTGCCATCGAGTACACCCTGAGCTTTGTAGAAGGCGGCACTCTGAAAGAGCAGTACATTATCTCCGATTACATCATCGGTTTGGACGGCGCTTCTTCGGACGGCGAGACTGCCGGTGAGTATCATGTGACGAATCCCACCGTGGGCACCCATACGATCACCATGGAAGAAAATGCCGAGATGACCCTCGTGGAGATGGCTCCCGAGGAGACCGGTACTTACAAGATCACGGTCAGCGGCTCCGCCGTGATCGGCAACTGCAATATTCCCACCTACATCATTATTCCTTCCTCTGGGGACATGGGTACGGAAATGGAGTACACCTGCACCCAGACCGGTTACTACTATGATGTTACCTTTGATGACGGCAGCACTGAGCAGCGCTGGGCCAACGGTCAGAGCGTGATGCTGGGCATCATCTCCGAGGATCCCACCGTTACCCTTACCATCGTAAAGACCAGCGAATACGAAAATGAAGAGATCCCCACGGTCACCTATGAGAACAAGGCTACCCTGAGCCAGTTCGCCGTGTCCGGCTGCATGACGCTTGGCGACTATGTGGATGTTTATGGCGAAGACCACACCGCCGTCTACAGCGACGCGGACGGCTACTACCATCTGGATTCCGTGGACGGCCCCGTCCTGCTGGTGGATATGGACTATAATGGCATTGTGCTGACCGATGCGCTGAACCAAGGCCGCGGCACTATGTATGTTACAGTCACCGATGCGGAGGGCAATAAGGTTCGTTATGACATTGGCGCGGCTGCATCGGCCTATACCGCTGTCACCGATTCCGATGGCTACTATCCCCTGACTGAGGATCTGATCCTCTTCTATAAGGATTATGCCATTGCCAGCGGCACCTATCTCTTCTACCTGACCGACCAGAGCTACAACGAGCAGTGCGTCTGGATGTACTGTATGCGCACCGTGACCATCGCGCACACCTGGGAAGAGACCGGCAGAACCGATGCTACCTGCACCGTGGACGGCAAGATCGAGTACACCTGCTCTGGCTGCGGCGAGACTAAGGAAGAAGCAATCACGGCCCCCGGTCATACTCCCGAGGAGTATCCCTGCTATGATTACCCCTATGAAGATTTTTATTCTTATGATCTGGTTTACCACTGCACCGTTTGCGGTGAAGAAGTGAGCCGTGAAAAGTATCCTGTCGGTTGCCAGGGCAATCCCTACACCATTACTGATGAGAACTCTGACACGACAGCGGTTATTGAGTATTCCGCCTCTATTCCCGCCGGTGAGACTTATTACTACAGCGGCAGAGTTGGCCTCACTACGCTGACCCTTGATGCGGAGGGAATCTCCGTAACTGTGGACGGTGTGGAACTGACTCCTGTGGATGGCGTCTTTACCTATGTGTTCCCCAAGACTGATTGGAGTATGTCTAACCCCGTTATCGGCATTACCAATAATGGAGAAGACCTTGCTTCCCTTTCTCTGAACTTTACTTATCCTGTCGGCCACGAGAAGAACCGCGACTATCTGCAGCTCGGCAGCACAACGGTTACTCTGGCTGAAGACAACGATGGTTACTACTTTACCTGGGTAGCTGAATGCAACGGTACTCTCACCATTGGAATCAGCGGCGACGGCTGGGAGTTTAGTGTGGATGACATCGGTGATCCGGATGACTGGTCTGATGATTTTTATGGGAATCTGCACTACTCCGATGATAATCCTGTTGTAAATGAAGTGCAGGTGGAAGTCGATCAGGGTGATGTGGTGCATGTCTATGTCGTCACTTTTGACCCCAATGATTGGTGGACCATTCCCGCCGGTACGGTTACTGTGAATGCATCTTTCACCCACAAGAACATTGAGCATGTAGATGCCCTGCAGCCTGCTTGCCACAGCAACGGCAACATTGAGTACTGGTACTGCCCGGACTGCGGTACTTTCTTCCAGAATGAGGCCTGCACCGAGGTTACCAACGCCAAGCGCGTGATCCTGCCTGCCACCGGCAGCGAGAACCTGGAGCATCATGAGGCTGTTGCGGCTACCTGCGAAGAGAACGGCAACATTGAGTACTGGTACTGCCCGGATTGCGATACCTACTTCCAGGACGAGGCATGCACTCAGGTTACCAACGCAAAGAATGTGATCATCGGCGCTCTGAATCACTGCAATCTGCGGCGTGTTGAGGCTCTGGAGCCCACCTGCCACGACAACGGCAACATCGAATACTGGTACTGCCCGGACTGCGATACCTACTTCCAGGACGAGACCTGCACCGAGGTTACCAACGCCAAGCGCGTAATCCTGCCCGCCACCGGCAGCGAGAA